>NZ_VIKX01000051.1 GCF_009711935.1 Dolichospermum sp. UHCC 0259
GGAAATAATATTCCCCCTCGACTCTACCCAACACAGAGTTTCGTCTGGACTATGCTGATACTCCAATCAATGAACTATTAGCTTACGCTAAACGTTTCTATGGATTAAAAGATTTGGACGCAGTGCGCGAGCGACGCAAGGCTCACAAACAACAACGTGCAGCTAGATTTGCTGAAGCGTCTTAAGTATCTACTGCTAAAAACAGTAACCCCACATTTAAGTGGGGTAACTTTTTGCCCACCCACCCTCACCCGTAAAAACTGTATTTTTGAGGCTGAATTCGCATAACCACACCTGAACGGACGGACACCACTACCGTTACAAAAATTAAATTTACTTAATATTTCGTTACGATAAGGGCATTGAGAGAAAAAACAAACTTCTCAATGCCCATGTCACAGGTAAACGCCATGAATAGCACAATTCGGGTTGGCAACCTTTTTGGAATACCTTTTTATATACATCCGTCCTGGTTTTTAGTTCTAGGTTTGGTAACTTGGAGCTACAGCAGCGGACTAGCGGCACAATTTCCCCAATTAGGTGGAGGATTGCCTTTGGTACTAGGATTAATGACGGCACTGTTGTTATTTAGCTCAGTTGTCGCCCATGAATTAGGACACAGCTTTGTCGCTATTCGCCAAGGAATTGATGTTAAATCAATTACACTGTTTATATTTGGTGGACTGGCAAGCTTAGAAAAAGAATCGCCAACTCCAGGAGCAGCTTTTTGGGTAGCTATTGCCGGACCAATAGTTAGTTTAATGCTATTTGCTACAGCGACAACAGTTGGTTTTGCGACTGCTGCATCTGGACCGTCGGCTGCTATCCTGGGTCTACTAGCTTCTGTTAATTTGACATTAGCTCTATTTAATCTCATTCCTGGCTTGCCTTTGGATGGAGGTAATATCCTCAAAGCAATAGTTTGGAAAATTACTGGTAAATCCTATAAAGGAGTGGTTGTTGCCAGCCGAATTGGACAAATCTTTGGTTGGTTAGCGATCGCCTCTGGTCTAATTCCTTTGCTATTGTTTGGCAGCTTTGGTAACTTCTGGAACTTGTTAATCGGTTTCTTTGTGCTACAAAATGCTGGTAATGCTGCCCAATTTGCGAGAGTGCAAGAAAAACTCACAGGTTTAACAGCAGCGGATGCTGTAACTAACGATAGCCCCATTGTCAAAGCGAATTTGAGTTTAAGAGACTTTGCTGATCAACGGCTCTTAAATGCTCAGGAATACCGTCGGTTTTTGGTGACAGATGAGCAAGGACAATTGTTAGGAGCGATATCAGTTGATGACTTG
Organism: Dolichospermum sp. UHCC 0259; assembly: GCF_009711935.1. Lineage (GTDB taxonomy): Bacteria > Cyanobacteriota > Cyanobacteriia > Cyanobacteriales > Nostocaceae > Dolichospermum. The sequence continues at coordinate 1,299 of NZ_VIKX01000051.1, forward strand.
CGAACTATCCCGAATACATTGTGGGCAGAAACTCAAGTCCTCAAAGTGATGAAACCAATTGAGCAGTCTAGCACTGTACAATCGGATCAACCGTTGCTAGAAGTAGTACAGTTACTCGAAACACAAAAGTTATCAGCACTGACTGTAATTCGTGAAAATGGTTTTCTGGTTGGCATTTTAGAAAAAGCTGCAATTATCAACTTACTTCAGAACAAAGTACAAACAAAATTTGCATAACTTCTTCAATTCTCCAAATAAAAACTCAAAATTGCCTTGAAAAGAAAGCAGTTTTGAGTTTTTGATGTTTGTATATAGATAAGTAAGCTCATCGTTATCTATGTTTTCCAACCAATTCTCTATTAGTATGGGTTTTCAGCCCAGTTTTATTTAAGTTAAATGCTGATTAGCTTATTCAAAAAATATGCTCCTACAAGGCTGTAATTATGGAATCAAGAAAACAGCTATATATCCGGTCTAAAAAACTTATCCAAAACCAGACACATCGGGAGAAACCATAGATTTAAATGGCTGGTTAATTTACGTTATAGACCCAGACATAAATTTAGGCTGAAAAATCACTTTTTTTTCACAGGTACAGGTAGAGGTTTACAACCAACACCACCAAATGTGGCAATTCTCGGAGTAGAAAATTGACTGGTCATTAACTCGTGAATCTTCTGATTAGACAGTTGAGTTTTGTTAACTTCAATTGTTGGTTTCGCTCCTCTTTTATTTACATAAATAAGGAGATCCGCCCAATAAAACTGGGGTTGAGAAGGTTGAGAGTATTCAGGATAACAGCCTTTAGAACTAATTGCTAATTTATGAGCTACAGCAGACATTGATGGTAGAGGAATACCTGTGCGAACCAATTTTGCTTCTTCTACTAGACCCCACAAACGTAATTTGTGCTTGATACAGCGTTTACCGTCTTTAACTGGAGCAATAATATTATCACAAATCTTTACTTCAACATCATACATTGGTGGGTAATTAGGTATAGATGAAGTCTGAGCTTTGGCGATATTACTTTGGCTATTAGTGCTTAAATCAGCACTTGCATTAGTGCAAGCTACTAAAATTCCTCCTATTACTAATAGCCAAGTTAAGCGAAGTTTGCGGATCATCATTTATTTCACTCCTATTTCACAATTAAACAACTAACAACTAATTTTTTGATTGAGAAACAAACTTACGTTGATTAAGAGGTTGCACCCAAAGAGTACAAAAACCTGATACGGCTTTTTTGCTGCTTGCTCCCATTTCTAGAGTTACCCCTAAGCGTTTTACTTCCTTCGTACAAGTTAATTGACCAGCACTATCTCGACTCAATAAATCTCGATTCCATTCCATGAAATTACGAGCAAACTTACCTTCGTTAGTGGTTGTCCATGCCAAAGCATTAGCTTCCTGTTGAGTCAATTGGCGTGAACCAGTTGGGTCTAAATTGCTAGATTGATACCAAAGCATTGCCCCTATACCCAGAATTCCACCCACTGTTGCGGTAATCAATAAGAGTATTCCAGCGACAATTAATGATGGAACTGAATGAATGGCACGCTCAAATTCTGTATGCTTAATTAATGTCGTGACTGCATGAGCGATCGCTTTCTGTTGACCCTTGACTGCTGCTTTTTCATAGCTTTGCAGATGCTCATAAAGTTGGGTTTGCCACTGGTCAAACATTGTCTCCATTTCTTGAGGACTGTCTTCTAACAACACTTGTAGTCTGCCAGTAGCAATCATCATTAGAAATGCTGGATCATCAGGGTCAAGTCCAGTTTGAACAACTATTTCCCAAACCCTCGCTTTAAAAGCATCATCCTTACCACGAATAGCTAAATCTAGTAAAGTAGGGTAAGGAATTCGACTTAAACCTCTACCTCTAGCAGCAACTGAATCCAAAAAATCATCATCTAAATCGAGTTCTTCAGGGTGATAATTCTTCATAGAATAACTGGTAATTAGGAAACAAGCGAGTCTATGACTAAGTAGGTTGACGTTAAAAATAGTCGTTGGGGCAAGGCAGGGTGCAGGGAGAAAGAGTTTGAGCTTTCTTTACTTCTCTTCACATACCTTTAAATTTTTCGGTTAACCTACTTAAAGCCAGACTCCGCTATTAGATTGAAGAGTGTCAAATAGGTTATTTTTTGGGAGCAATTCTCCGACTAGTATTAGCACTATCAGTATTAGCACTATCAACTTTTTCTAATGGGGGAGTAATTGAAGCTACTGGTGGGTTCCAAATTTTAGCTTTTTCAATTTCCTCAAAAGCTTGCTTGAGAAAACTATGTAATCTCTGTCTACCTAATATCCCTAAATCTTTATAATCTTTAGCTTCAGAAAAGTTTATTCGTTTCGCATCAAGGATATTCCGTTCTCGGTAACTAAACTTGGGAAAATCAATTACTGGGACTTTGTAAGTCTTGATTAAATCGTTTAACTCCTGATTTTCGTCTATGTGTTTCCAATCATCACATAAACCAAAGTTACGGATAAATATATGTTTGACCCTCTTTTCAAACCGTTCGATAGATTGCATAAATAACTGCACACTATCATATCCTCCACTACAAACAAACCATTTATGTATCTTGACCTTGTTTTTACCGCTAATTTCTAAAATTTGATTACGCTCAATCCAATCGGTTACTGCTGGATAAACTTGAGCGGGTAAGTTGACAATCACAGCAGTTTCAAGTGCCAAATTAAAGATTTCATCAGCTTCATAAGCTTTGCGCTCTGATTCACTAAAAATGGCTGTTTTATGATTGTCTGGGTAAAATGCACCTACATCTGGATTACTTTGGTCTGCTTCCACCAATTCATAAAGTAATTTATTGTCAATGCAATATTGCACCATGACTCTGGCAAACAAAGACTTACCAACACCACCTTTTTCACCATCAATGAAGTGAATTGCAGCCATCTTATTCTCTCCTTTGTGATTTAACTATGTTATTTAACTGTAGTTTTTCACTCTCCCCCCACTTTCGAGAGTTTATAGGGTAGGTAGAAGTAGG
>NZ_VIKX01000052.1 GCF_009711935.1 Dolichospermum sp. UHCC 0259
GTATATAAAAAGGTATTCCAAAAAGGTTGCCAACCCGAATTGTGCTATTCATGGCATTCACCTGTGACATGGGCATTGAGAAGTTTGTTGTTTCTCTCAATGCTCTTATCGTAACGAAATATTAAGTAAATTTAATCTTTGTAACAGTAGTGGTGTCCGTCCATTAAGGTGTGGTTAGGCGAATTTAGCCTTGAAAATACAGTTTTTACGGGTGAGGGTGGGTGGGCAAAAAAGTCACCCCACTTAAATGTGGGGTTGCTGTTTTCAGCAGTAGATACTTAAGACGCTTCAGCAAATCTAGCTGCACGTTGTTGTTTGTGA
>NZ_VIKX01000053.1 GCF_009711935.1 Dolichospermum sp. UHCC 0259
CCTACTTCTACCTACCCTATAAACTCTCGAAAGTGGGGGGAGAGTGAAAAACTACTTTTTGTTGGTTTTACAGGTGCTGCCGCAATTGCGACTCAATCAGCAAGTAAAGAGTTACGAATTAGGGGAAAAGCGGGAGATTATTCTCAAGTTGAAGCGGAATTAATTATTTTAGAGTATCAAGTGCCGAAAGCCAAAACATTAGAAGAGATCCAAACCTTAGAAGAAAAACTACATCAACAACGTAGAAAAATAGCAGAAATTGAGTCCAAAGAATGATTGAAAAAGTTTTAAGAAGTTTTTTTAGGGCGACCCCTTATTTTTTTTTCGGGGTTATTTTTGCTTGGTTTTTGTCTGGTTTTTGGATTCATGGGACACCTTCTACATTGCTGATAAAAATAATTGTGAATCGTATTATTTTCCTGGGATTTCTAGGTACAATTATTACTTTAGTAGTTGGCATACGAATATTTAATGCAAGTAAAATAACGATTTTAGTAGAATGTATAGCTAATATGATCATTCTTATAGGATGTGGTATGTATATTATTTTACAGAATATTATTTTATCAATGGCAGTTAATGGTGCAGTAAAACTTTTAGATTTTGGGCTTGTTTGGAAGCTTATTGCAGTTTTATTGTTACTCATGCTTGTCATAATCGCCTTGATTTTGGGTGGAGCCTTAGTATTTTTTATATTTTGGGTGACACCGATTTCAGAATTATTGTTTTCTTTTTTGGGTATAGAATCTTCATTGGATTACTCAGAGATGTTCCCCTACGCAATGTTTTTATTGAATCTAATCTTCTTATTGATAGGTACATTTGCAGGAGTAAACTTGGCTGGATCACTAATCTTATAATGCGATTTCATATCTCAACCCTTGGGTCTAGCCGTTAGGTAGGGCAGTAATCGCCGTAATATGGAATTGAGCTTCATAGGCTGAAAGCCTTGTTATAATTGGATTATAGATAATTACAAAAATACCTGCGGAATGTGGGTTGAGTGTTGTTCTATAAAATAATACGCATAAGATTTTCGTTTAATGTCTCAACTTTGACATTTTACAGGAAAATTCTGGATATCAGCGAGAAAAAAGCTTAAACTACTGTAGTTGCGTACAAACTCAGAGGAATAGCCCGAAATATTCCGTATAATACCTGAATATTGACTATATCCAGAATTTTTCTTGCTATTACTTAGACATTATGGTACGGTCTGGTGGGTCATGATTCTTTCATTACTTGAATTAAGCTCAATATAACCAGTGTAATACCTGATGGAGAAACCCTAATGTTTATTTGGAACGATTTTGTGCAGGCTTTGAAAGGAACAAGTGTTGAATTTGAACATTTGAAAGTTATACAACTAGCACAGGCAATCTTAGAATCTGGACGAGGCTCATCTGATCTCTTCAAGATTCATGCTAATCCGTATGGTATGAAATTTAGGAGAGAAATGAGGGCGATCGCCGATCAGGTTCTCTTTACCGACAGTGCTGGAGAAACAGATATCTACTGCAAATTTGATGATTTAGAGGAAGCTGTCAAGGGCTATTGGCTCTTTATTGATCGTCCAGTCTACTCAGGCTGGCGAACTAGCCGCACTACCCCTGAAGACTATATAGAATTTATTGCCTATGCCGGATACATTGGTGGACCATTTGATGGCTCTGACAGTGACAGAAGCAGTAAAGACAATTATATTAAAAAGATTCTTAACCTTTTACCTGAAGCTAAGACTCTTTTAGGCATCCCAGTTGCCCCAGTTGCCCCAGTTACCCCAGTTACTCGTAAAACTTGGAAAGCAAAAGGAGTACTTTTAGAAATTGGGCATGGTCCCAATCCGAGTGGATCTGAGCCAGGGGCAGTTGCCCCTAGTGGTGAGCGTGAGTATGACCTCAACAAAATTGCAGCGCAGGAAGCATTAAAAGTAATTCAGGCAGCAGGAGTTCCATGTAGTATTACCGACTTTGGTGGCAATACTATTAGTAATGATTTGTACGAAATTGGTAAGACGGCTGCAGGATTTGATGTTTTCTGCTCCATTCACCATAATGCGGCAAATAGATCAGCGCAAGGTGCTGAAGTGTTAGTTCACAATAGAAAAGGCGATGCCGCAGATTTGGCGCTAGCAAAATTGATGAGTGCTGAAATTGCCGCAGAACTTGGAATTAGGGATCGTATTGCAAGAGGGAGAGATCCACGTCAAGCATTAGGAGTTTTAAGTGGAGCCGAAGATACTAATGTTCGCGTTTCGGTACTTGCGGAAGTTTACTTTATAGATGCGCCAGTTGCAAATCGCACAGACTGGAGTCAACGCGGGGGAAGAGCCATTGGACGCTCAATTTTGAAGTGGCTTGCAACTAACCCATAAGTATCGAAGTACCGATTCAAGAATTTTTACAATTAGAGTGAGAAATAAAATATGGCTCGCATTACACTTCCCAATGGTACAAATGTTGATTTAGTTGATCCAATCTTTGCAGGCGGTAATTTTTATTGGTTTGAGGCAACCAAAGGCGGTGACAGAATTCCAACATTATTGAGCGAACTTAATGGAATTTTCAGCCTCGCTAAAAAAGCAGAGAAAGCCCGTACTGCAATTGGCGAACCAATGATTGTTACTTCCTGGTATCGTTCAAGAGCCATCAACAATCTGATACCCAATGCTTCTCGTAATTCACAGCATATTCCCGGAAAAGCTATGGATTTCTACTGCAATAACCTTAGTCCTTTGCAAATCTATAGGATACTAGATCCGATCTGGGATGGAGGTCTAGGTTTATATGGCGGTCATATCCACATAGATGTGAGGGGTAGTAAAGCTAGATTTTAAAGCACACCAACAGTTTTAACATAACACGTCATCGGAACGGTGCGTTACGAAGCGCGACCTAGAAATCGCTTGTAGGTTGGATTGATAAAGTGCGATAGCGAAGCGCTCCGTAGGAATCGCTCGTAGGTTGGATTGATAAATTGCGATCGCTCGTAGGTTGGATTGACCAAGTGCGATAGCGAAGCGCTCCGTAGGAATCGCTCGTAGGTTGGATTGATAAATTGCGATCGCTCGTAGGTTGGATTGACCAAGTGCGATAGCGAAGCGCTCCGTAGGAATCGCTCGTAGGTTGGATTGATAAATTGCGATCGCTTGTAGGTTGGATTGATAAAGTGCGATCGCTTGTAGAGTGCGTTAATGAAATGTAACGCACCTAAAATATAAGCTAAAATGAAGTAGCTTACAATCTACCGTGTATGAGTGAAACTGTCTATATTGAAACCAGTATCTTAGGCTACCTTACTGCTCGACCAAGCAGAGACATTATTGTGGCGGCTAATATTGAGATAACGAGGGAGTGGTGGAATACACGGCGCAGTGACTTTCAACTGTACTCATCCCAAGCAGTCTTGAAAGAAACTACCCAAGGAGATGCCAAAATTGCATCTCAACGACTAGAAATTCTTAGCAATCTATCATTACTCAACTTAAACCAATCCGTGCTGGATTTAGCAGAGCAATTTTTAGGCCGCAGCAACCTTCCAGCAAAAGCTGATGTTGATGCTGTTCATATCGCAGTTGCAACTGTTCACGGAATGGATTATCTGCTGACATGGAATTGCAAGCACATTGCCAATGCTCAAATTCAGAGAAAATTGGCGGAGATCAGCATTGATTTTGGATACGAATTGCCGATTCTTTGTACACCCTATGAACTTCTAGGAGGTTGATTATGTTTCATGATGAGATTGTGGAAGAGATCCACAGAATTCGTGAACAGTATTCTCGGTCATTCAATCATGACTTGAAAGCTATCTTTGCTGATTTGCAAAAGCAACAAGCTGAAAGCGGTCGAGAAGTTGTGAGCTTATCACGAAAGCAAGATACAAGAACACGTTGGAGCGGACGAGCGCGATATCTTGGTGGTGATGCGCCTGATGTTATCCGCCACTCAAGTTAGCCATTACATCGACGCGATCGCTCATAGGTTAAATTGATCAAGTGCGATCGCCATTTTACGCCTTTGATGAAGTGGATATGTTTTTAGACGGGTCAAATGTGGAACGATTAGCGAGAATGATTAAACAACAGGCAGAACAGGCACAGTTTATAGTTGTGAGTTTGCGTCGGCCGATGATAGAATCAGCACAGCGGACAATTGGTGTAACTCAAGCTAGTGGTCTGTCAAGCAAAAAATTGTGAATTTGAGAGAGAATAGGGGGGCTA
>NZ_VIKX01000054.1 GCF_009711935.1 Dolichospermum sp. UHCC 0259
TTTTCTCCATAAAAGAGGCGCAAGAGCCGAAACTTTTAAGAGAGGGAGTATCGGCTAAATTATCCAAAACCCGCTGACGATGTTCCACAACTGAACTGTACCAACTTCCCTTCATCGAGTCAGGTGCATCATGTTGAATCTTTAACTTGAGTAAATGAGCTAATAAAATTTTGAGATTACTTTTGAGCGTATTCTTCTCTGATTTACCCAAATCAACTAACTCCTCAATCAAATGCTGAATATCTAGCGACTCAAATTCATGATTCTGTAACTGCTGAATTGTTTGCTCAATCCATAATTGCAAATCGCTATCATATAGGGTGTTAGACATCTTTTTAGATTTACTCCCAGTGCAAATTTTGATTTAGTGAAGTAAGAAAATTAAGCCATCAAACTCTTATCTTTTCCCTCCTACTGTATTTAGGGCTTGCTGATAGCGTAGCGTGGCGTAAGCCATATAAACATAGAACTTAGATATATCAAGAGTTTGAAGGTAAAAAAGGTGAATCAGATGCAAGGAATAAGGGTTGAAATTAGCAAAAACCTATCACTTGACCAGATTTAATACTATTCTTCTCTTCTTCTAATTCTTCCTCCTGACTCCTGA
>NZ_VIKX01000055.1 GCF_009711935.1 Dolichospermum sp. UHCC 0259
CCTACTTCTACCTACCCTATAAACTCTCGAAAGTGGGGGGAGAGTGAAAAACTACCATTGGATGTCTGTGGATATGTTTCAGCAATCTTTTGGTAGACTTTTCGCAGAGTATCAAAGAAATTGGCTTTTGAATGAGCTTAAGGAGCTTGGACATTCAAAAGGGAATAAGAACGTTACATTTTTATCAGAGCAAGAGTTTAGAAAACAACATGGAGAACCACCTTGGGATTTTTTAAATAATGTTTTTGAAGCAGCAAATTTAGATTTCCGTATCAATAAACCACATGAATATGAAGATCGCCTTTATGAACCAATTCTTACAGACAAATTAAGAGGAAACATTGTCAAATTTGCGGATCTCTCCTCTGGAGAAAAGATTTTAATGTCATTTGCACTATGTTTATACTATGCGGAAGACCGTCGTCAGCTTGTAGATTATCCAAAAATTCTGCTTTTTGATGAAATTGATGCTCCATTACATCCTTCTATGACTCAATCTCTTTTAAATACAATACAAGATGTACTCATAAATCATCATAAAATTAAAGTAATATTCACAACACACTCACCATCAACAGTAGCTTTAGCTCCAGAAGATTCAATATATGTCATGAACAAAACTGGAGAAAATCGTTTACAAAAAACGACAAAAGATAACGCGCTTGCTATTCTAACTTCTGGTGTTCCTACCTTAAGTATAGATTACGAAAATCGTCGTCAGGTATTTGTTGAAAGCCAATATGATGTTGAATTTTATGAAAAGATTTATAAGAAATTAAAAAGCTATTTAATACCAGGAATTTCACTCGACTTTATTTCATCTGGAGTAAGAAGTAATGATAACGCAAACTGTGATCAAGTGAAAAAAGTTGTAACTCAGCTATATAATAAGGGCGGTAATAAAACTGTTTATGGAATTATTGATTGGGATTTGGAGAATAATGAGAGCGAGCGTGTGAAAGTTCTCGGTGAAGGAAATCGTTACAGCATTGAAAATTATATTCTCGATCCAATTTTATTAGCAGCTTTCTTAGTTAAAGATAAGTTAATCGAACGCTCGGATATAGGTTTAAATGAGGATGAGACATATATTGACATTGTTAACTTCGATAATATTCGGCTTCAAAAAGTAGCTGATTTTATAGTAGATAAAATTAGAGAAAATTTGCCACCTCAAAATGAAGAGACAATTCAGCAATGTGAATATATTAGTGGACAATCAATTAATTTGCCAGAATGGTTTCTTAAGATTCAAGGACATGAATTAGAAAATAAGCTAAAAACTATTTTCCCAGGACTCAAGCGATTTCACCAAGAACCTAAACTTAAAGAAGAAATTTTAAAGACTGTAGCTGATGATATGCCACGGCTGCTTTCTAAAGATTTTATACCATTATTTCAGAAAATTCAGAATTTGAATATCTATTGACTTTATGTACCAAAAAAGGTACAATATAGTATAACATCAAATCTAACGTATGTAGTTGTTAGATAAAAGTATGCAAAATACTAATGCCTACTTCTACATTTAATTAGGTTTGATGTATGACAGATAAAAGAGTTCCGGCTGAATTTTATAGAAACGAAAATGGCACTGAACCAGTTCGTGATTGGTTAAAAAGTTTATCTAAAGAGGAAAGATTTTTGATTGGTGCTGATATCAAAACAGTTGAATTTGGTTGGCCAATTGGAATGCCAACCTGTCGGCCAATGGGTGATGGATTATTTGAAGTCAGAACAAACTTACCACAAAATAAAATTGCTCGTGTGTTATTTTGTTTCTATGCAGGTAAAATGATATTGCTGCATGGCTTCATTAAGAAAAGTCAAAAAACCCCAAAACAACAATTGGATTTAGCCTTGGAACGCAAACACACATTGGAGGCGTAAATATGACAGAAAATCCTTATATTGGTTCTTCTCTTGATGCGCTTTTAGAAGAAGATGGAACATTAGACGAAATCAATTTAATAGCTATTAAAAGAGTTATTGCTTGGCAGATTCAAACAGCAATGGCTGAGAAAAATATTACTAAAACAGCAATGGCTGAGAAGATGAAAACAAGCAGATCATCTGTTGATAGACTTTTATCTCCTGATAATCATTCTGTTACCTTAGAGACGATTGATAAAGCTGCTAGAGTTGTTGGTAAAAAAATTCGTTTTGAATTGGTAGATGCTGTTTAAAGTAGAAAAAATCAAACTCATGGCTGATTATGAATGTTACCCATTATGGTGGGTAAATTCTGATCAAGCTGGAGATATTGACCCAGAAACATTACCACTGAGTCAAGAAACTATTACCCGTTTGGAAAAATGGGCAGATATTTATGATGCAAAATTGAACTGGGAAGATCCTAATTCATCAGGTTTTCCAAGTTTAGAGGCTAAAGCAGCTTTTGAAAAAGAAGGTATTAGTTTGTGGAAGCAACTACAAAAAGAACTTACACCTAATTATGAAGTTTTCTATTTCAGTGAAACTTTATGTAAAGTTGTTACTGACATGAATGAATTAGACTCTTTGCGTGTTATCTATGCTTCACTGATAGTCAACGAAAAAAATAAATCATGACAACAGCTACCTTATTCCAATGGGTAGAACTAAAACAAGATGTTCCTAATACCCCTATAAAAGTTAGTCATAAGGGGGTTGTTTTGTACTGGATAACTCCAAAAATACGTGCGGAATGTAGGATACATGGTTCGTGAAATGCTTGAAGAAGCAAGAAGATGTTAATACAGTTTGTTTTACCCTCACAGACACTAAAAAGTGGGGTTTAATACTTAAAACCCCACTAATCTCCGAACTATTCAGCAATATTCAGCACAATAGTTTAGTGCATTTCGTCGTATTCTGCCGTTTCAACTCTTCTAGATTCCATGCGAGAAGATGGTAAAAACTCAGCGCGACGCACAGGATTTAAGGATGGTGTTGATCCATTGTAGGGATGAATCACCTGAACAGTCCGAGTAGGACGCTGTTTGGGTGCAAATAAAGATAGGACACCAGCGACAACAACACCACCACCAATCGTTAAGGTAGCACCACCCACAGCCCAAAGCATAGGTGAAGACCACCAATTATTTTGCTCAGGTTGTTGTAAAGTGGCCATTTTTTGTTGATTAGCTTGTTGTGCTAATTGCCACTCTCGTTGCGTAAAACTTTGAGCCTGTACCTGGAATTGTTGATTTTGTAACTTTAGTTGTTCATTGTCGCTTTTCAACTTCTCTATTTGCATATTCATTTTCAGCCTTTCCATTTCTAGACGCTGATCAGAATTAGGAGCAGTTGGGGGCTGATTAGAATAGACAGGTTGCCCGTAATTGGGGGGATACTGCATTACCTGGGGTGCCATGACTGTCCCCGGCATTTGTGGACTAACAGCAAAATTCGATTGTATTGGGGTATTTGTTCCTTTTAGCAAAACTAAAGCCGCTAACCCAGCTACCGCGACTCCGCCAATAAATGCCATACTTTCGCTCATTGCTGTTACCCCTCGAATACTAATGAACAGTAACTCAGTTGTGACTGACGCACTCTCACACACATAATTTTTTGCCTACTTTGATAGTATATTAAGTTAAGAGTCAAGATAAACCAGTGTATCAGTTAGTTTTTTGTCTATCCTAAGATATGCTGTTATTATTTAAGACGATCGCCGTCAAATTGTCCACTAAAAGATAACAAAAAAATACACTGTTTGGCAATTGCTCTGTTTAGTTAAGAGGGATTTTTGATGGCTGTCTTGAGACTTTGGCAAAATTGAGCGATCGCATCTAATCCCTGCTCTGGTGTTCCTTCTGCCAGTCGTTTCACCATAGCACTACCGACAATTGCTGCATCTGCCCCCCATGCTTTCACTTGTCGCGCTTGCTCAGGCTCAGAAATCCCAAACCCCACACCGATAGGTTTATCAGTAACATTACGAATTTGTTGCAGCAAATCACCAACCCGCGTTTGCATTTGGGTTCGCATTCCCGTAACACCAGTAACACTGACCAAATAAATAAATCCTTGAGACGCACGAGCGATCGCTTCAATTCTTTCAGGAGAACTCGTAGGAGCTACCAATAAGGTTAAATCTATTTCCATCTCCGCCGCTGGTTTAATTAGCCCTGCTGACTCTTCCAAAGGCAAATCAGGCACAACTAAACCCGCTACCCCAGCATCCTGAATTTGTCCCAAAAACTTATCAATCCCTCGATGTAAAATCGGATTGTAATAGGTAAATAAAATAATAGGCGATCGCAAACTCGGACTAATCCCCTTGAGCATCTCCAATACATGCTCTAAAGTCGTTCCCCTCTCCAAAGCCCGAGTCGCCGCAGCCTGAATCACCGGCCCATCAGCCAAAGGATCAGAATAGGGTACACCCAACTCAATCATATCCGCCCCAGAATTATCCAGAACCTGCAAAGCCCTAGCAGTAGTTTCTAAATCCGGATCACCAGCCGTAATAAAAGGAATCAACGCGCACTCTTGATTCCGTCTTAAATTTTCAAAGCAACGAGAAATAGCAGTCATTTCGCCTAGTCAGTAGTCAGTGGTCAGTAGTCAGTAGTCACAATCAACAACTGACAACTGAACAATCATAACCCTAAACCTGAGATTCTTTCTCCTCTTCCATCTTCGCTTGCAGTTTAGCTAACTCTTCAGGAGAGAGTTCATCAAGCCGCTTTTGCAAAAAAGCCGTTTCATAAGCTTCCCGCTGTTGATGGTAGGTCATTTTATTCCCTATCGCTCGAAAAATATAGGTACATAACCAGCCAATTAAGCCAGCCATCAAGAAAACCTGACTCCAGATACCAGCATTCTGACTATCTAAACCCACAACTTGCAAACCCACATAAGCCAAGCCACCAGCCACAAAAACGCCGAAGCCAATACCAATCGCGTCAATACGTCGCATGAGAATTATGACCTACCATTAAATTTAAGCAATTTTTCGAGGACGGGGGTTCAAATTCACAAACGGGGAGAGAACTAGCAACCCCGGAAAGAAAAAGAACACCAAAAAGTACATAAACACCCGTTCCACAGAACCACAGGTATACCATCTTAAACTCAAGTAGAAAAAGACAGCAATGGGTATTACCAGCAAATAAGCGCCAGCTAAACTCAGATACAGTAGTGCTACAACCATATTTCTTACCGCAATTTGAACTATATTTGGTGCATTCACCTCTTATGATATGCCCAATGGCTGGTTTGAGGAAATCGGTAATTCTGTTATTTTCCATCTTCCCCAAAACCTATTGCCCAAAAATCGAAACTTATGATATCATCGTCATCAGCCATTAAGCGTGAACTAAGTGGCCAGTTTAATATTTTGTTTCAGGGCTAAATATCAAATATTAGCGTTAGCAAATAAAATTTTAAAATCTACTTGCCAAAAAAAAGCAATTAGTGGTATAACAGACAAGCGGGTGAATACTGCCTCAAAAACAGTAAATAACCTTACGGGAGTGTGGCGGAATGGTAGACGCTACGGACTTAAAGGAATTGAGCCTTGATCGAGAAATCTTTCAAGTGGCAGCTCTCAAACTCAGGGAAACCTAAATCTATTTATAGATATGGCAATCCTGAGCCAAGCCCAGAAGAATTTTCAACTGGGAAGGTGCAGAGACTCGACGGGAGCTACCCTAACGTCAAGCCGAGGGTAAAGGGAGAGTCCAATTCTCAAAACTTATGATTGCCTGAGTAACTAAGTAGTAGTGAAAACTACAAGAGAATGAAAATCCGTTGACCGTAAAAGGTCGTGGGGGTTCGAGCCCCCCCACTCCCATCCAAAAACCAACTAGAAATGTGCTAAAACCCTAGTGCAAACCTGCGATACCATTAATTAAACATTAAAGTTTAGTTTACGAGTGATGTTGTGTACTAGTTGGTTTTGAAAACTAGCATGACTGATAATAATTTACCCTCAAATCCGAACAACCAAGATATTCTTCAACTCGCATCTGAAGAAATTGATTTTCAGTGTGAACAAGACAAGATTTATAGCTTTTTACTGGAGACTATTCAAAAAGAAACTCCAGAAAAAGCGTTACTAGAATTCCGAAATTTATTTATAGAGAGCTTAAGAATTGTCGAAACAGATGATAATGATCATTCGTCTGGAGTGTACACAATCTTTACTGACCAACAAGAAGCACAATTTCATCATACAATCAAACGATGTTGCTATATTTTAGTTAATAACTGGGAAACCTTGAAACAACATAAATATACTCAAGATTTGTTGTTGATATTTGAGAACTATAAAATAGAAAACCAGGTATTTATTTCTCCATTCATTCATCCTTATAGTGAATGGTTAGATAATTTTATTAATAGCCAAAATTATGATGATTTAAAAATATTTGCGAATAGACACCAAAGCGAAAATAAAAGTAATTGGGTTTGTAGATATAGTCATTTTTTATTCTTAGCTCAATTTTATGACAAAAATAATCCGCAAGAACAAAGAAATATTGCCAGAAATATAGCTCAACAAATGAGACATAAGTTTAAGTTTGATTTAGTTATGTATCTTGCTCACTCTCATTCTTCTGATAGTTATTTTATTAATAAATACAAAAATCCCAGTATTTTGGGAGAGCAAATTTTGAGGTTGATCCAAATTATTGCTAGTAAAAAAGGTTCATTAAGCTATAAAAATATAGCTAACATATTTATTGAACAAACGCAGCAACAAACATTGGCAGATTATAAAAAAAGTCTGCAAAAATATCTCTTTTTTTCTATTGTAAATATTCCAGAAATTATGCAATCTGTTCAAGAACATTTGCAAGATAAGCTCTCCGTTTGGAAGATTGAGAATGATACAGAAATAATTAATAAGGGTTTAGTATTGAGACTATCTAATCGTTTAATTGATATTTTAACCACAGAAAATGGAAAAGAACCTACATTATTATTTCAATTATTAGTATCTCAAAGTCATTCTTTGATACAGGGCTATTTCATTCTAAATAATTGCTTGAGTGTGCTAAGACCAAAACCAGCGA
>NZ_VIKX01000056.1 GCF_009711935.1 Dolichospermum sp. UHCC 0259
AATAGCCCCCCTATTCTCTCTCAAATTCACAATTTTTTGCTTGACAGACCACTAGATTATTTACATCGTGTGAAAGCTACACGGAAAGATCATCCTCTAGCCAAATTTGCAGGTATTACCCTTGCAGACATTCAAGCCTGTCTTACCTATGCTAGTGCTTCTCTAAAATCTGAAAAAATCTACGCTATTCCGGCCTAATTCATGCGTTTTCTAGCTAACGAAAACTTCTCCTTTTAATCCATCTTTTCATCCTGTTAATCCTTTAATCCTGGACATTATCTCGACTTCGCTCGATAACCACCTGATTCAGACAAGAATTAAAATTAAACTTCCCAGTCCTCAAGTAGTTATAGCTATGAAAATCACTTGCTAATCCATCTGGAATACAAATGAATAACTACACAAAACACAGCAGCATTTATAACTTCTTTAGGGGCAGGATTTTGTTGGGTTTTGTTCCATTGCTCCGCGAACGTTCAAGTTCCACAACCCAACCTACCGTATAATTACTAATTCAGACAATTAATATTACTGAATACTCGACAGCGGCACACCCAACCACCCGGCAAAATTCTCCATTTCTGACGAAGAAGGATTTTCCACAGCTTTAAGTTGATACCTACTAGGAATTGATGCAGCTAGAGTAACAGAATAAATCCGCAATTCATCTTGATGAAAAACAGTAACTTGAATAGAATCATTCGCTCGATAATCTTTCAAACGTTCATTTAACTGATTTCCCACCCTAATACCATCAATTGCTAACAATTCATCTCCAGCATCAATTCCCGCAAATTGTGCCGGTGAACCCGCTTCCACAAACTTAATTATCTCCCGACCATGTTCAGTATTTATCCTCACACCCAAATAAGGTTCTTCATTCTTTTCTTCCACTAATTGCAAACCAAAAGGTTGCAAATATTCATTAAAAGGTAAATCTTCCAAACCATGAAGATAGCGGTTAAAGAAATCCCCTAAATCCATACCCGCTACAGACTCAATCACACCCTCTAATTGTTCAGGAGTATAACCAACTTCATCCTTTCCAAACTCCTCCCACATTTGCCGCATCACATCATCCAAAGACCGCTGATTCCCATGATGAACGCGAATTAATAAATCTAGCAAAAGTGAAATCATTTCCCCTTTGATATAATAGGAGATTTGGGAATTAGCACTATTAGCATCTGGACGATAAAGTTTAATCCAAGCATCGAAACTTGACTCCGATAAAGGTTGTACCTTCCGTCCTGGAGTCATTAAATATCTAGTAATTTCCTTACTCAAATAATTCAAATATGCCTTGGTGTTATAAATACCTGCCCGTAAAGGAATAATTAAATCATAATAACTGGTTGTTCCCTCACAAAACCACAAAGATGGTGTATAATTTTCTTGATCATAATCAAACACTTCCAAACCTAAAGGACGAATTCTTTTAACATTCCATAAATGAAAGAATTCATGTGCCACCAATTGCAAAAACGGCTCATATTTATCCAGAGTCCGAAATCCAAATCTCTGATAAATTAAAGAACAAGAATTTTTATGTTCTAAACCACCAAAACCCTGCTGAAGCAAATGCAGAAAAAATACATATCTATCATAAGGTAAACCACCAAACATTCGTGATTCTACTTCAATAATTTTTTGACAATCAGCAATCATTTGCTGTGGTTGAAAATTTCCTTTTCCCCAAACTGCTAATTCATGGGGTTTTCCCAAAACTTCAAAATTGTATAATTTATGAAAACCAATTTCAAAAGGACAATCAACTAAAGTATCAAAATCTGCCGCTAAAAAAGTATTTTTTGTTTCTGCAAATATTGGTAAACCAGTAGTTACTTGCCATTGAGGGTTAGCTGGAATTACCCTAATGTATATGGGTAAATTTTCCCAACCAGGGATTCTGAAAAATAACGCCGCCCCATTAAAATAACCGTGAGTAGCATCTAAATGATTCGTTCTAACTGTCAGTTCATTAGCAAATATACGATAATGAATAGTTATTTCTGAAAAATCGCCTTTTTCTACTTGCCAATGATTTTTACTAACCTTATGCCAGGATAAAGGTTCATGATCAGCAAAAGCCGCAAAATCTTGTAAATGTCTCTCATATTCCCGCACCAAATATGAACCAGGAGTCCACACAGGCATTTTTAAATCGAGAACTGCTGACGGATAGTTAACAATGTGTAAAGTCACCTCAAACAGATGGGTTTCTGGTTGAGACATTCCCACCAAGTAATGAATTTGTGGAGAGAGTTCGGAAATCATTTTGTGTGTTGAGTTTTGAGTTACTTATCCATGATCAACAGTCTATGGTTAATCGTCAAGTCCAGGCATATAAAATTAATAATATGATGTGTTTATATGCAAGATTTGGGAAAAAACAAGTCAAGGAGTTATCAATTATGACAGTACCTGATGACGAACTGGTTTTTCAGTCACCATATTTAGCTGTAGTGAAAGCAAAACAACTGCTAGAGGAGGGGAAAATGCAAGAAGTTGATTATATTTTAGAGAGTTTAGCCGAGTCTATGGGGCGATCAGAAAAAAGAGCAGTCATTAGTCAATTAACTCGATTGATATTGCATATAATTAAGTGGAAATGTCAACCGGAAAAACGTAGCCCTAGTTGGGTAATTTCTATTCGTTCAGCTAGGGCAGAAATTACTGCTAGTCAAGAAGAAGTGCCAAGTCTTAATCGAGATTTTTTGGAGTCCATTTGGGATAAGTGTTTTTTGGCTGCAAAACAGGATGCTAGAGATGAAATGGGCAAAAAACCAGATATTATTGCTTTAAGTTGGGATGAGGTTTTTAACGAAACTTTTACACTTTGGGAAGATTAGAAAATTTCTAGGTGGTAAAAAATCAGGTTATTTATCTAGATTCTTGGCTGTTCCCTCTTTCCCAATCATTACACTTCATTGCGAAATTAGGCAGTTAAGTAAAAAAAATGATAACTTCTGATCTAGTCTAGCAAAGCAATTACACCTAATTCATCAAGGAGAACTCAGTGGCAATGGAATCAAATGTACTAACGGGCGCAACTGTAGACAACCAAGATATAAGCGAATACGTTGCTCATCTACAACTGCACATGACACTACAAGCTCGCAACTTGGTTCCCAACTTAGTTCCCAACTTCAAACAAACAATTCAAGATAGTCGTCAACAATTACTGCATCAAACCCAAGCTGAATTTGAAAAATTCGCTTCTCGTCAAGGTCTATAGATTTAAAAGTATTTTTAGTAGAATTATCCTAGAATAGAAGCAGACATTGTGGTTTTCACCCCAAGGGTATACTCACAGTTTCTGCTTTTTATATTTTTTTACGCATTTAGTTAAGAAAATCACTCTTTGGAAGCAAGACCTAAGAGCAAAAAGCCATTAAAATGATTGCAGTATTACATCACCAATCATATTTTGTAAAGGTTAAATGGCGGCTTGAATCAAAATGACTTCACTACTCCCTCGAAACCTCAGCGTTGTTATCCGACCGGTCCAGCATCGGGATTTGGAAGGAATCGATCGCTTAACTCAAGAATCATTGTCTCATCTTTCTGCCCAAGAAGCTGATGCGGCCATCGGGCAAATGCAATGGTTAAAACGCTGGTATGGGTTACTCAAATTCTTAAGTTGGTTTCCCAATCCATTACAGTACCGCTTCTGGGGCTATGTTGCCGAACAGGGAAGAATACTACTGGGAATGATTCAAGTATCGCCTTTTAACCGCACTCGCAGCACTTGGCGAATTGATCGGGTGATGTTAGCAGCAACAGGCGATCGCCTGGGAGTAGGTTCACAACTACTGCGCCATTGCTTTGAATCCATTTTAGAAGCCCGGACGTGGATATTAGAAGTTAATATCAATGATGTTGATGCCCTAGCCCTGTATCGCCACAATGGATTTCAACGACTAGCAGAAATGACATACTGGGAAATTAGTCCCCAGTTATTAGCAGAATTAATTCAAACCGAGCCAGATTTACCCAACCTTTTACCGGTGAGTAATGCTGATGCTCCCTTACTATATCAACTAGATACAGCATCAATGCCACCCTTGGTAAGGCAAGTATTTGATCGGCACACCCACGACTTTAAAACCACTTTAGTTGGGGCTATTAGTGATGCCCTCAAGCAGTGGATGACAAAAACTGAAGTTGTCAGTGGTTACGTCTTTGAACCCCAGCGGAAAGCAGCCATTGGTTACTTTCAGGTGCAACTTGATCGCACCGGCACAAAACCCCATATCGCCACCCTGACAGTTCATCCTGCCTATACTTGGTTGTATCCTGAACTATTATCTCAATTAGCCCGCATCGCCCAAGATTTTCCCCAACAAGGATTACAATTAGCTTCCTCTGATTATCAACCAGAAAGAGAAGAATATTTAGAGCGAATTGGGGCTAAACGCAAAGAACATACCCTAATCATGTCCCGTTCTGTCTGGCATAAACTCCGAGAATCGAAATTTGTCTCTTTAGAAGGGATTCAGTGGCAGGAAATGTTACAAGGGCTGCAACCCACCCGGAAACCCATTCCTGGAGGGATGTCATGGATGCCCCAACCACAGCAGGTACAGCCAGAAAGAACTATACCAGTGCAGTCGGAAATTGTTGCGTTCACTCATCAAAACCCTAATATAATAGACACACCTTGTCCATCAGATTCAGTCCCAGATGAACCCCATGAGCAACAATAGCGTCATCTCTCAACAGCCATCAAAATCATTTATTTCCGCCTTGGGTGTGGATGTTGGTAGTAAACGCATTGGTTTAGCTGGGTGTGATGGCACAGGGTTAATTGCTACAGGTATAACCACAATTGAGCGCAAGTCATTTGTCGAAGATGTCGAGAAAATTCAGCAAATAGTCAATGAGCGACAAGTGCAGATTCTCGTTGTTGGTTTACCTTATTCAATGGATGGTTCTATCGGTTTTCAAGCCCGTCATGTCCAAAAATTTGCGGCTAGATTGGCAGAAGCACTGAAACTTCCCTTAGAATATATGGATGAAAGATTAACTTCTTATCAAGCAGAACAACTGCTAATAGCTGAAAATCGCTCTCCATCAAGAAATAAGGGTTTAATTGACCGTAAGGCTGCTGCATTGATTTTACAACAGTGGCTAGATGCTAGACGTAGTTCAGCAATGCGATCGGTAACATTTACTGATGAGTGATCCCTTTTAACATGGTATTCTAAAAACTATTACTTCTATCTCTCAATTTATGGTTGACATCGGCTGTCATTTAGCGGTTCAATGATTTCCATATATAAGAGTATTGTTACAGTTACATAATTCAGCTATGTATTCATCTCCACTCCCTGAAGACAATGATCACGATTCCGAAAGTTCTCTGATTTTAACAGATGAGCTAAAACGAACACTAGAATGTTACATCGAGCATACCCTGGATGTAGAGGGAGAAAAATATGTTCTCCTTCTGCCTGTAGATGCACCAATAGAAATTTTTGCTTGGCAAGCCGATGGCGATGAAGAAGAAGCCGTCTTGGTGGAAGATGATGAGATGATAGAGGAAATTTTCGGGACTGCTCAAGCGGTTCTTTCTGAGCAAAACCTGATTCTCAAGAATACTGCTTATGCTTTGACTGTAGCAGGTGAGTTGCCTCCTGAAGATGAATCGAAATTCTTTACTTTAGAAATTGAAGATGAGGAAAATGGTTTAGAACCAGAGCAATTAATGGAAATTGCCACTTTTTATCATGATGATCAGGAGTATGCAATTTATACTCCCCTTGATCCTCTGTTATTTTTTGCCAGAATTACGAAAACAGGTGAACCAGAATTACTTTCTCCTGAAGAGTTTCGTAAATTTCAACCTCTTTTAGAAGAACATCTTTTTAATGAAGTTGAGTAATTGGTAATTGGTGATTGGTAATTGGTAATTGGTGATTGTTGACTTAATTACTTTTACCTTTTGCCTTTTGCCTTTTGCCTTTTGCCTTTTGCCTTTTGCCTTTTGCCTTTTGCCTTTTGCCTTTTGCCTTTTGCCTTTTGCCTTCTTAACTTTATGTTTGCTATAATTATTTATCTTAATAAACCTATTGATTGTAAACTGCTTAGTAATTGAGCAACACCTTGTGCTGCTAATCCAACACCAGCAGATAGTGAAGCTGCAATTTCAAGAACTCTTCGTAAATTACTAGACTTATCTTGTGCATCATCTAAATCATCTTTTCCAGCTTGAATCTCAATTTTAATATTATTAGCTATAGTATCATTTTTATGATTTAGAGAATCAACTAAATTTTCCATTTTTTCAATCCGTTGTTCTTTTGATTTCATGCGATTTTTCAAATTTTCTAACTTACCATCCATTTGGGTTTTAACTTCACCAATTTTTTCTTTACACTCTTCTACCTTAACGGGTGACAAGGCGGTTGAAGATGAGATGTGGCAATAATTTGAGAAAGTGACATTGGTATGGGGTACTCATGCTCTCCCACTATATTGGGAAACATTAAATCATGTCGGAAATAGTAATTTACAAACACAAAAAAGATTGATAAAGACGGCAATAAAGTTGTTAAAAAAATGTCGAATTTTGGTGTTAGCAGACAGAGAATTTCATAGTCCAAAACTAGCTAAATGGCTTGATGAACAAGGAGTTTACTTTGCTCTACGTCAGAAGAAAAACCTTTATTTTCAAGAAAAACCTGAACAAGAATATCAAGTGGAATTATCAACCAGGAAAACGATCTCCCAGTTGGTCTTATAGCATTATTGAACACTCTCGCAGACTAAACAAAGCCTTGAAAAATAGTCCTAGTCTGAAGCCTTACTTCGATGCTGTCTTTGATGAATGTTATAATGAAGCTTGTAAAGTTGCTGCTGTTGAAACCCAACTTCCTTTAACTACTTTTCCTGAATCATCTCCCTTTACTAAATCTGATGTGTTAGATGTTAATATTGATGATTATTTTATTGAATAAAATCTATTTAAAGTAAGTTGCTAGTTAGGTACGCTGTCTGATAGCGTGGCGCAAGCCATATCAGGATGTCCAGGATTTAAGGATTTACAGGATGAAAATAGCTATGGGTTAATAAACTTCATCGTGGCTACCAATATTAACTAAAATAATTGTTTCATCTTGTAGTAAAAATACACAAACAATCCGATATTCGTAGGTGAGACTACATGAATAAAATTCGCTGAGTTCACCTTTTAATTTATGTGTTTTTAGCGAAGGATCGAAAGGATCGATTTTTAGCTTTTCTAATACTTCTCCATATTTATCAACTAAATGAGGACGTTTTTTAAACAATTTGCTTTCTTTCCGCGTATAGTCATCATCTTTAACTAATTTCATCTTTTAAGTCTTGAATATATGTTTTTATATCGCCAATCTCACTAAAGCTAGACAAATCGCCCTGTTTTATTTTTTGTAAAGTTCTTAAACATTGATCTTTATCTATTTTTAGGTCTTCATCTTCACTAAATTCTTGGACTATCTCGCTATTAATTCCTAACCTAAAGTAGTGAATTAACTCATATAGTGCTTGTAGTTTAGATTCAGGAATATATTGTAATTCGTTAATGATGTCATCTTTAATCATAATGAAGTACCCAGTTATATAAAAGTTCAGGTTTACCTAAGTCTGTCAATGGTTGACTATCAAAAATAGCAGTTCTTAATTTATCTTGATCTAAAAAAGTCCAATCAAGACTTTGTACATCTTGTTTATTCATAGCTAAATATTCAGTAAATCCTGTATCTAATATTGTCTCTACAGGAAAACTGAAATCATCCCCACCAATTAAATCAATTTCCAAATAAATTTGTCCATTTTCTCCAAATCTTCCCTCTATCTTATGCGGCCACTAACTCCCGTTTCATTAATGCCATAAATATGATGAATGACATTAGGATACTTTTCTCTAGCCATTTTACTAGCTACTTCTTGATCCTGATCTATGAAATAATCACCACTATCAGGTTCAATCGCAATGTACCAACCATAGTATTTATCGAGTATTTCTGGTTTTAAACGTTAAAAAATTACCCAACAACGCTCAGAAAATGCCTGTCTTCTCGCTCTATCTTGGGCTTTTTGTTCATCAGTCCATTGAATTTCGGGAAATACCCTCCCACGTCTCACAACTCTTTCTGATGTAGATTTTGTCATGATTAATTACCGAATTAAAGTGTATTATTTATTTTAGCATATTATTGATTGAGAACAAAGGTAAAATCTTTTAAAACAGAATACAATGGAATATATACGCCCAATTCTCATCCCCCCAACCCTAGTACCCACCATGACACAAATCACCATTTCCGAACTTCCCCAAATCCTGCAAACTCTAATTAATCAAGCTAAAAAAACAGGTGAACCTCTGACAATTACAGAAAATGGTATTCCCCTGGCAATTATTTCTCCTATTAAGAAAAAATCCCTTCTGCAAACACTTTCCACCCTTGAACCTCTAGACGAAGAATTTGCAGATGTAGATGCAGGACTATTACCCCTAGATGATATCGAGTTTTAACCATGAGTTATTTATATTTATTAGATACAAACATCCTTTCTGAACTTATCAAAAATCCGAGAGGTGTAATTTTTTCTAAAATTCAAGAAGTAGGAGAAGATAAAATTTGTACAAGTATTATTGTAGCTTGTGAGTCAAGATTTGGAGCGCGGAATAAAAATTCCCTAAAACTGATAGAAAAACTAGAAGTAATTTTGGATAGCATAGAAATACTACCCATTACTCATCCTATTGAGGAATATTATGCAGAAATCCGTACTTATTTAGAACAACAAGGAACACCCATTGGAGGTAATGATTTATTAATTGCTGCTCATGCAATAAGTTTAAATCTAACTGTAATTACAAACAATGTCCGTGAATTTTCCCGTGTACCTAATTTGCAGGTAGAAAACTGGTTAAAAACCAATTAAAAAAGAAAACGTGATTACCCAGATCCCCGACTTCTCAAAGAAGTTGGGGATCTAAAGTCTCTACAGAGCTATAATATGTTCATAAATTACCAGCTTTAGCCTTAAAATATTATGACTATTGCACAAGAAACTCGTTACTATTCCCCTGAAGAATATCTAGAACTAGAAGTAAATTCAGATATACGTCACGAATATATTGATGGAGTCATTATCCCCATGACAGGTGGAACACCAAATCATAATCAAATTGCCGGCAATTTCTATGCTGTGCTAAATTTTGCTCTCAAACGTCAACCTTATCAAGTTTTTGTTACAGATCAACGTCTTTGGATTCCTAATAAGCGCATTCATACTTACCCAGATATCATGGTAATTCAAAATCCTTTGGTGTATGAAGAAGGGAGAAAAGACACTTTAACTAACCCGATAATGATTGCTGAAGTTTTATCAAAATCTACCAGCAGCAATGATCGAGATCAAAAATTTGCTGCTTATCGAACTATTTCTACTTTACAAGAATATATTTTAATTGACCAATACACAATGCACGTTGAACAATACTGGAAAACTGATAATAATAAATGGATTTTTTCAGAATTTACTGATGAAAATACTAGCTTAAATTTAGCTTCTGTTCCCTGTCAAATTTTGTTGGCAGATATTTATGATAAAGTAGATTTTCATGCTGAAGTTTAGAGTTGAAACTACTAACCTGCTTGATGCAAGCCCGGTTAAGTAGGTTTTGACGATAAATGTAGAATCCTCGTGTCTTTAGTCCGGGGAGTGTCAATTAAGAAAGTGAATTTAATTATACGCAATTATGACTCGCAACCATCTATTAGAGCCTAACTTGATTTTAGCAGGTTCAGTTTTGACGCTGACACCAGATGTGATCCAACAATATGGGCTGAAAGGGCTAGTATTAGATGTGGATGAAACTTTAGTTCCGATGACAACAAGTTCTACTTTCCCAGAATTGCAAGCATGGGTGGAAGAAATTCGGACTTGTACAGCATTGTGGTTAGTCAGTAATAATTTAAGTGAAGCGCGAATTGGTGGTATTGCCCGTTCTCTAGATTTACCTTATTATTTGGGTGCGGCTAAACCCTCCCGACGGAAAATTCGGGCGGCCTTACAGGAGATGAATTTACCGGCACATCAAGTGGGGATGGTAGGCGATCGCTTGTTTACTGATGTTTTAGCCGGTAATCGCTTGGGAATGTTTACAATTTTAGTCGAACCAATTATCCATCCCGATTTTACAGCTATCCGTTCCCATCCTATCCGTAATATTGAAGTGTGGATATCAGAGATATTGGGCGCATCTATTACAAGAAAGAGGCAGTAAGGATTTTTCTGTGTTGATTAAGATACAAATCTTAACAGGAAGTTATAATTCGTCAGGAAACTAAATCTAAAGAAATAATTAAGAAAACCTATAGTTTGCACAAAATCAGAGATTATTGATGTTGATAACATCAGGGTCAGCTAAAAAAGACCCTAGCAGATAATAGATAAATATAAACCCGTACAGCGTCAACCTTCACTATAGAGGGATTGGCGCTGTATAATTTTTGGGGAACAACCAACAACTGACAACTGACCACTGACAAATGACCACTGACAAATGACAAATGACCAAAACAATTGTTGTTAAAATCGGTACTTCTAGCCTAACTCAACCAGAAACAGGACAATTAGCCCTTTCTAGTATTGCTACTTTGGCGGAAACTCTGTGTGATTTGAGACGACAGGGACATCGAGTAATTTTAGTTTCTTCTGGTGCGGTGGGAGTCGGTTGTGCGCGGTTGGGTTTAACGGAACGTCCCAAAACTATAGCTTTAAAACAGGCTGTAGCAGCAGTGGGACAGGGGAGATTAATGCGTATATATGATGATTTATTTAGTATTTTGCAACAACCTATTGCTCAAGTATTATTAACTAGAGCAGATTTGGTACAACGTAGCCGCTATCTTAATGCTAATAATACTTTTCAAGAATTACTCGGGTTGGGAGTAATTCCCATAGTTAATGAAAATGATACAGTAGCGGTAGAAGAATTAAAATTTGGGGATAATGATACTCTGTCTGCATTAGTAGCTAGTTTAGTAGAAGCAGATTGGCTGTTTTTATTAACGGATGTTGATAGCTTATATTCAGCAGATCCTCGTTCTGTGCCGGATGCTAAACCGATTAGTTTGGTTAGTAGTATGCAAGAACTGACAGATTTACAGATTCAAACTGGTGGACAGGGTTCTCAATGGGGGACTGGGGGGATGATGACGAAAATTTCGGCGGCGAGAATTGCGATCGCTGCTGGTATCCGCACAGTGATTACTCAAGGACAATTTCCCCGAAACATTGAAAAAATTATCCAAGGTGAACTGATTGGTACACATTTTGCACCACAACCAGAACCAACCTCAGCCCGGAAACGTTGGATAGCCTATGGTTTGATTCCGGGGGGAAAATTATATTTAGACGAAGGGGCGATCGCCGCCGTTGTCAAAGCGGGGAAATCCTTATTAGCAGCGGGAATTAAAGCCATAGAAGGGGAATTTGACAATCAAGAAGCAGTGCAATTATGTGATAGTAATGGTAATGAAATTGCTAGAGGGTTGGTGAATTATAATAGTGAAGAATTACAGAAAATTTGCGGACGACATTCACGGGAAATTCCATCAATTCTAGGTTATGAAGGCGCAGATACCGTGATTCACCGCGATAACTTAGTTTTAATTTAAATACAGAAAGAAGGAGTCAGGAGTCAGGAGTCAGGAGTCAGAAGAAAGAAAGGAGGAAGAAGAAAGAAGAATAGTTTATTACCAATCACCAATCACCAATTACCAATTACCAAATTGTGAATCTACTCCGTTTAATCCCAATTTTCGATAATTCCGTTTCTAGCTGGGGTTTAGAAGCCCGATTATTGCGCTGGCTAACATTAATGTGGATGTTTATTGGTTTAATCATCCTTTTTTCCGCATCCTATCCCGTTGCCGATGCCCGTCATGATGATGGGTTGTATTATTTTAAACGGCAAATTTTGTGGGCGATCGCTTCCTTAATTATTTTCAACATCATTGTTAATCTGCCATTGCGAAAAATCTTGGGTGTATCTCATTGGTTTTTAATATTTTTCCTGATGTTGATTTTTCTGACATTAGTACCAGGATTAGGAAAAAAAGCCTTTGATGCCGCTAGATGGATAGCCATTGGACCAATTCCTATCCAACCATCAGAATTAATTAAACCTTTTTTAGTATTACAAAGTGCCACACTTTTTGGCCAGTGGGAAAAACTGCGTTGGGGAATTAGGTTATCTTGGTTAGGTGTTTTTGGTCTTGTTCTCTTAGGAATTCTTGCCCAACCTAACTTAAGTACCACAGCACTTTGCGGAATGACAATTTGGTTTATTGCCTTAGCCGCAGGAATACCATATAAATACTTGGGAGGAACAGCCATTGGTGGGGTAATGTTAGCATTACTCAGTATTAGTATCAAAGAATATCAACGCAAACGCATTATGTCCTTTATGAATCCTTGGGCTGATGCTACAGGAGATGGTTATCAGTTAGTACAAAGTTTATTAGCTGTAGGTTCAGGTCAAACTTGGGGGTCTGGATTTGGACTTTCTCAACAAAAATTATTCTATTTACCAATTCAAGATACTGATTTTATTTTCGCAATTTATTCCGAAGAATTTGGTTTTATTGGCAGTATTTTACTATTAATAATGTTAGCCATATTTGCCACTTTAGGATTAATTATTGCGCTCAAATCCAAAAATATCACATCCAAATTAGTGGCAATTGGTGTAGTAGTTGTCATGATTGGCCAATCATTATTACATATTGGTGTAACGACAGGTGCTTTACCAACTACAGGTTTACCCTTACCTATGTTTAGTTATGGTGGTAATTCAATGGTTGCCAGTTTGCTATCTTCTGCGTTATTAATTCGCGTAGCTAGAGAGGGTAGTGAAGCAGAGGTAGTCCCTTTACGAAAAACACAGCCGCAAAATCGCACAAGAAAACGATTCTTTTAAATTGATTCTATCCCCGTTCCTTAAATAATCATCCTTTGTAGGGTGCGTCAGACGCGATAATTTGATAAAAAACAGATTTTCTCTATCTGACGCACCCTACTCAATAAGTTATTCCCAAATCCGAAAAAAACTCCGTCCACAACAGGTTTTTACTCCTGACTCCTGCTATACTATAAATTACTAGGTACTGTTTTAAATTTATCTATTGAACCTAGAGAATAATCCTCTAATTTAAAATCAGCAAAAGGCTTTTTCTCTAATCTATCTCTCAAGGCTTCATCTAATATTACCCCTTCAGCTTGTTTTTTGACACCAATGATAATAATACTGCGTTGATAAGCTGTTGAATCAAGGCTTGCTTGACAATCTTTTCTCTGAAATTGTCCCAGATTTAATAAGCGATAACCTTTCACACTGGGTGTGTTACTAAATATCTTTTTTCCTAATAATTGGATTTGTTTAGAACGTTCTAAGGCGCGACTTTGTTCGGCGGTAATATCACCTTCGCAAGAAGCTGTTCCTACAGAAATAATTTCGCTGGGATTTTCCATAATTTTTTGGATTCCTTCTTGTTCTAAATTAGATTTTAAGGAATCAAGACTCATAATTTGATCATTATATTTAATTTGATAAGTGCTGCCTAATTGCCATTTATATTCTACTGATAAAACTGCAATATTAAATTCGGCAACTCTTCCTTGACTATCTTTCCCTTCTTCATAGGGAAAATAATCAACTTTGCCCTGTTTAACTGGTGCTTGTCCATAGTCAGGAGGTAAAGCCGCAAATTTAGTATTTCTAAATGCTAATGATACCCACCAAAGTAGTAATAAAGAAACTATTAAAGCGGCAAACCAGGATAATAATGGTAATTTTTCAGGTTGTTTTGGCGGGGTAATAACGGTATTATTGGTAGTTGGGTTATTAACTATTTCTGTTTTTGCTAACCCGCCAATATTCACGGTTGCAGATGTATTTTCTGTAAGTTTATATTCAATTTCTGCTAATCTTCTAGAAATTTCTTCGGCATTGCTAGGACGTTGATTGACTGCCGTTGACATTAACCAATCAATGAAATCTAATAATAATGGAGAAACATGAGTTGCATGATGTCGCCATTGTAAAATATCTAAATGAGGATCATATAATTTTTCGGGTGACAATCCCGTTAATAAAAATACAAATGTCCGTCCTAAAGCAAAAAAGTCTGATGAAGGTATGGCTTGTCCTCGCATTTGTTCTGGAGGACTATAACCTGATGATGAAATTGCTGTCATTCCTCCACCATTTGTTAGATAGGTTCTGGTAATTTCTCTGGCTGTACCAAAGTCAATTAATACTAATTGTCCATCTGGACGAATCATGATATTTGATGGTTTAATATCTCTATGCAGATATTGTTGGTTATGAACTAAATCTAATATTTCTAATAGTTGTTTTAACCAGACTATGGCTTGGGCTTCAGAAATGGGACGGTTTTGTTGCTGTTTTAACCATTGTTCTAAATTTGGGCCTTCAATTTTTTCCATAACCATACAATGCAACAGGAGATTATTTCTGGTTTGATAGGGAAAATACAGGGCTATTTCATTCTAAAAGAGAGGATAAAATGGTAGAGATATCTAGGCATCT
>NZ_VIKX01000057.1 GCF_009711935.1 Dolichospermum sp. UHCC 0259
CCTACTTCTACCTACCCTATAAACTCTCGAAAGTGGGGGGAGAGTGAAAAACTACTATTTAATTGCATTGGAAAGTAAATTTCTAAATAAGTGATGTAATAATCTTTCATCCATCAGCGTATTTGTATTGTGACTCTGACAATTAAAAACTATTTCATGCCCACCGTCTTCAATAAGTTCAAATTCTTCAATTAGTTCTTGACAAAATTTTTCTAAATTAATCAATTCTGGATGATAATTCAGCATTCCTGCCTCTGCTTTACCCATAAAGAGGACATCTTTCATGAGTTTTTCCATTGATTCTACAGCACCGTAGATTCGTTTTAAGTATTTATTTCTTTTATCTTCCGTTAAATTATTACCTTGAATTTCTATCAATTCTACTGCGGTTTGAATTACACTCAAAGGATTGCGAAATTCATGAGAAACAGTAGAAATAAATAAGGATTTAAGGTGATTAAGTTCCTGTTCTTTTTTTAAAGATTGCTCTAAGTATTCTCTGTGACGACGTTCACTTAAATCCCATAATACAAGCACAACACCACTAATTTCATGAAGTCGTCGCATTAACAAAGAAGCACTATTAGCAATTGGTATTTTTGTGCTATTTTTAGTAATTAAAGCCGCAAATTCTCTTAAAGGCAAAGACTGTTTCTGTCGCAGCACTTTTGTCACAGGATTTTCTATTTCTTCACCTGTAACTTCATCAATCATATTGATAATTTCTGATATATTCTTACCAAGACATTCTGTTGCTTGCCAACCAGTAATTTTTTCGGCCGCAGGATTAATAAATGTGATGATACCCTGTTCATTTGTAGCGATAACAGCGTCACTCATCGAATTAAGTAAAGTTGCCAATTGATCTCTGCTTTCTCGTAATTCACATTCCAGCTTGTGTTTTACTAAGGCAATTTCTATAGATATACGTAAATCTCTAATCGTAAATGGTTTAACAACATAACCAAAAGGTTGGGTCACTTTTGCCCGTTCTAAAGTCTGTTCATCACCATAAGCCGTTAAGAAAATTATCGGAATATCTAATTGTTCATGAATATAACCAGCAGTAGTAATACCATCCATTTCACCTTTGATAATAATATCCATTAGGATTAAATCTGGTTTAGTCTCTGAAGCCTGACTAATGGCTGCTTTTCCAGAAGAAGCTTTACCTATAACTGTATATCCTAATTGATCAAGTTGACTAGCAATAGTTCTAGCCACAATTACTTCATCTTCAACTATTAAAATTCTAGCTAGACCCATTTCTTATTTATTCATGCGAAGTGAACTGTGAAAATTGAATATTAAATATAGTTCCCCGATTACGTTCGATAGTAATAGAACCTTCTAGTTGTTCCGTAACCAAATCATAAACCAGTGATAGACCTAAAGAAGTTGTAATCCCCCAGTCTATATTATCAGCTAAACCAATACCATTGTCTTGAATCCTCATTGTAATATCATAATTCTTATTTTTATGTAAGTTAATACTAATTTCACCTGAAGTTATATCAGGAAAAGCGTGCTTCAAAGCATTTGATATGAGTTCATTAATAATTAATCCACAAGCGATCGCTTGATCAACATTTAAAATAACTGAATCAATGTCAGTTTGTAAACTAATTTGACCAGGTGTGATCTGATAGGAAATTAATATTCCTGTCACCAGATTATTAATATATTCAGCAATATCAATTTTACCAATATTAGGATTAGTGTATAAATTTTTATGAATTAGAGAGATTGACTCAATCCGATTTTGACTATCTTGGATAGCTTTGAGAATTTGTGGATCTTTAATTGTCTGTGCTTGTAGATGCAATAAACTAGAGACAATTTGCAAATTATTTTTAACTCGATGATGAACTTCTTTTAATAAAATTTCTTTTTCAGCTAAGGCACTTCTCAGCTTAACTTCGGCTTGTTCTCGTTGTTGAAGTTCACTTTTGGCTTGTTGTAATATATTTGATTGTTGTATAGCAATGGCAATTTGTACTGTGAGTTGATCAAGTAAATCTAATTGATTATCTTCCCATTCACGAAAGTTAGAGCATTGATGAGCAATCAGTAAACCCCAAGGCGCAGAACCTCTATTTTCTTCATTTACTTCCAGGAGAATAGGGACAACTAAATTCGCTTTAACTTCAAATTTTTCTAGAAGTTGAATATGACAATCAGTTAAACTAGCTTGATAAATATTAGAAATTGCCCGTTTACGTCCTTGATTATAATTAGATATGACCTCTTCTTGAAAACAAGTATCGTGAATATCCTTATCTAAAGTAACCGTCCATCCCGGCAATACAGATTCTGCCATAATTTTACCACTCATATCTGGATAAAATTGATAAACTACAACTCTATCAACTTGTAATAAATCACGGACTTCTTCAACTGTTGCATTCAGAATATCCTGGAGATGTAGGGATTGATGAATACGCTCAGAAACTTTCCGCATCAATTTTTCTCGTTCAGCTTGAGCTTTTAATATGCTTTCATTTTGCTTACGTTCTCTAATATCTTTACCAATACCTATAATATTTCTATTGGGTAATTTTACATTAGTCCAAGATGTATCCATGATCGAACCATCCTGTAAATGAGTCTTAAAATCCTGCCAAACTGGTTGTGCAGACTGAACAAAATCAATCACTTCTTGACGATATTCTTCATCAGGATATAATTCTGCAAAGATATTACGAGTTTGGAAATCTTGCAAAGAATATTTGAGAGTTTCTTCTAAATTTTGATTAACCCATTGTACCTGATAATTGCCATCAATTAGTGCAATCATTAAAGGAATATTTTTAAATATTGTCTGCAAAAAATCATTTTGTTCTTGAAGTTTAACCTCAGAGTTTTTTCTATCAGTAATATCATTAAATAATTGCAATACTGCTGGTTCATTGTTATATTTTAAATATCGCCAATATGTAATTAGCCATAAATTAGTACCATCGGCTTTATTTAGTTGAATTTCATGATTATGCAAACAGCCATTTTGGTTAAAGGTTGTTAGTAACTTGTCCCAATCAGATTTATCGTGATATAAATCTGAAATTCTTTTCTGTAATAAATCATCTGGAGAAAATTTAAATGTGTGTAAAAACTCTGGGTTAGCATAGATAATTATGCCATCAGATAATCGAGAAATGACCAAAGGAATAGGAATTGCTTGAGAAATTACTCGAAATTTAGCTTCACTATCTTGTAATTTTAGTTCTAGTTTTTGATACTTACTCAAATCTTGTATATGAATTAATATAGCATTTTGACTATTATATTGAATAGTATTAGAAGTAATTTCTACAAAAATAACCTTGCCATTTCTGCAAGTATGTCGCCATTTTCCAAAATTACATAAACCAGACCTATTTTTAGCAATATAAGCCAGTAACATAGGCATATCTTCGAGGGGATGAATATCAATAATTCGCATTTGTAAAAATTCTGACTTTGAGTAGCCATAGTGAGTTATAGCTGCTTCATTAACATCTAAAAATCGCAATGTATCGCCATCATAAATCCACATAGGACTAGGATGATGCGTAAATAGAAGATGAGAGTTCCATTGGCTATTTTCTAAAAATTTATGCTGGTGTAAATCTAAAAATCTCATTACTTGTTTAGCTAAACCCTTTAACCCTTTTGCCTCAGTGATAGTTAAAGTGCGAGGCATAATATCCATTACACACAAAGAGCCTAAAGCAAAACCCTGAGCATTAATCAAAGGAACTCCTGCATAAAATCGGCAATAGGGATTAGAGACAACAAGAGGATTACTGGCAAATCTTTCATGTTGTAAAGTATCACGAATAACTAGAATTTCTCTTTCTAAAAGAATATGACTACCAAAACTTAAATCACGAGGAATTTCTGATATATCAATCCCAATTTTTGACTTAAACCATTCCCTTTTTTCATCAACTAAACTAATTAAAGCAATTGGTGTGTTGCAAATATCTGCGGCTAGTTGGGCAATTTCATCAAATACAGTTTCTGGTGCTGTGTTGAGAATTTGATATTGATTAAGTAATTTGATGCGTTGACGTTCATTATTAGGTAAAAACATAGTTTTTGATATAGTAAGTTGATGAAAATAAATCTAAATATTCATGAATATATGTAACAAATTGTATAATTAATTCCGTGTTCCTACAATCTATCTCAGGATTGATGACAAAATATAATGGGAGTATATAAAACTTGACAGTTCAGAGGGAACGGGCAACACTATGGCTTACGCCACGCTTCGCTATCGACAAGTCTTACAGTGAGCTTGTCGAACTGCTCAGTGCATCGCACGCAGGGAACAGAAAAAACTCATCTTTAAAAACATGAGATTGAAATATTGATACTGTTTTTTTTCGTGCTACGCATCTTGGAAAAACATCTTTTTTTTGACTGAGCTTTAAACTCACCAACTAAAAGTTTCTTATCTGTTCCCTGTTCCCCGTTCCCTTTTTTTGTAATTGTAGTGGTTAAATCATAGGTATAGTTTCAAATTTGGGCATTATAACTTTATGAAAGTACACATTTCTCAAGGATTAAAGCGCCGTCAATTCTTACTACAAGCAGCAGTGACTACTGGTACTCTGATCACAACAAATATGTGGTCTAAATTAGCTGTAGCTCAGACACCCGCATTGATTACATTAGATAAAAACCGTCCTATTACACCTTATGGTGTCGCTAGTGGTGATGTTAACAATAATAGCGCGGTGATTTGGAGTCGTAGCAACAAACCTGCTAGAATGATCCTAGAATATGCTACTGATGAAGGTTTCCGTAACAGTCAACGGATTATAGGCAAAGTTGCCACAGAATATACTGATTTTACAGCCCGAACATACTTGGATAATTTACCACCAGGTCAAGATATTTTTTACCGTGTCACCTTTCAGGATTTAGTTGATTCTAACATTTATAGCGCCCCGGTGAATGGCCATTTGAAAACTGCACCTCAAGGAAGAGAAAAAGATATATTATTTGCATGGTCTGGAGATACCGCAGGACAGGGTTGGGGAATTAATTCGGAATGGGGAGGAATGAAAATTTATGAATCTATTCGGAAATTTAATCCTGACTTTTTTATTCATTCTGGTGATTATATTTATGCTGACAATCCTATTCAAGCTGAGGTTAAATTAGATGATGGGAAAATTTGGAAAAATATCACTACAGAAGAAAAATCAAAGGTTGCGGAAACTCTCAAGGAATTTCGCGGTAATTATATTTATAATCTTTTAGATGAAAACATTCAGCGGTTTAATGCCCAAATTCCTCAACTGGTACAATGGGATGATCATGAAGTGCGAAATAATTGGTATCCTGGGCAAATATTAGATGATGACCGCTATGAAGTTAAGGATATTTCTCTCTTGGCTGCACGGGCAAAACAGGCATTTTTAGAATATACGCCTATTCGCAGAAATGTTAATGATAGTAACCGTATTTATCGTCATTTTAATCATGGAGAATTATTAGAAATTTTCATGTTAGATGAACGCAGTTATAGAGGTAAAAATTCTCCGAATAATCAGTCAATAGCTAGTGAAAAAACCGCATTTTTAGGATATTCACAAATAAGTTGGTTAAAGAATAAATTAAAGAGTTCAAAATCCACTTGGAAAGTAATTGCTAGTGATATGCCAATTGGGTTAATGATTAAAGATGGTAAAACTGATTTTGAAGGTTTCGCTAATGGTGACGGAAAAGCATTAGGAAGAGAATTAGAGTTAGTTGATTTATTGCGATTTATTAAACAGAATAATATCCGTAATGTGGTTTGGTTAACGGCTGATGTTCATTATGCCGCAGCCCATTATTATCATCCCAATAAAGCCCAATTTACTGATTTTAAGCCTTTTTGGGAATTTGTGGCTGGACCTCTTAATTCTGGAAACTTTGGACCAAATCAATTAGATAATACTTTTGGTCCAGAAGTAAAGTTTCAAACTTCATCTCCAGAGATAAAACTCAATCAACCACCAAGTTCAGGTTTACAGTTTTTTGGCATGATTAAAATTGATAGCAAAACAGAAGTTTTAATGGTTACTTTGCACAATTTAGCAGGAGAAAAACTCTATAGTGTGAACTTAGAACCAGAAATTTAAGTAATAATTGAAGATTGATATATAATAGTTTATACACTTAATAAAAAAGTGAGAGTATATGATGGTTAACGGCGACTCTACGGCTAAAAATGGTTTTCCAGACCATACTCAACTGCCAGAGTCTGATAGTAAGCTTGTAAAAAATTGGCAAGAACATTTTCAAGGCATTTTACTAACAGAATCTATCAAACCTATATTACAAAAATACCACCCAGATGGTCAATATTGTATTGGACAGGATTTAGGTATCTATTGGAAAATGACTTACACCTTAGAATCCGGTGCCGAATTTCCCAAATGGTTTTATGTGCCGAATGTGCCACCTGTTATCAATGGTGAAATACGAGATTCTTATGTACTTTGGCAGGAATTTATTGCTCCATTAATTGTCTTGGAATTTGTTTCTGGAAATGGTGATAAACAACGAGATAAAACTCGCTGGAAAGGTAAATTTTGGATTTATGAACAGGTAATTCATCCGGCTTTTTATTGTATTTATGAAGTAAACAAAGCCAGTATAGAAGTTTATCATTTTATTGAAGGACAATATCAATTATTAGCAGCCAATGAACGTGGACATTATCCGATTGCAGTTTTGGGAATTGAGTTAGGAATTTGGCAAGGTAAATATCAAAATCTGGAGTTACCTTGGCTACGATTCTGGGATTTACAGGGTAATTTGTTGTTAAGTGGTGAGGAAAGGGCAGAATTAGAACGTCAGAAAAATGATCGTCTAATTGCCCAATTAAAGTCCCTGGGTATTGAACCAGAAGTTTAATGATGATGTGGTGATTATGGTTAACATTGTCAGTCAGCAGGGAAATAATTTCTTTCTCCTTTCTCCTTTCTTCTTTCTTCTTTCTTCTGACTCCTTTCTTCTTCTTTCTCCTGACTCCTGACTCCTGACTCCTGACTCCTGACTCCTGACTCCTTTCTTCTGACTCCTTTACTTCTACCTTGGTTTTCCTAGTGTCGTAATATAGATGACTGCTTCATCCGTAGGGATACCCAAGACATCATTTACTTGGTCATCAAAAAAGCCAGCGATACCACTGACACCTAAGTTAAGACGAATGGCTGCTAAATTAAGCCTTTGTCCTAAAATACCTGCATCTAAGTGTAAATAACGGTAAACACGATCTCCATATTGAGCGATCGCATTTTTTAAATCAGCGGTATGAAATAATACTGCACCTGCATCTCTGCCTAATTCCTGTCCTAAACATAAGAAATGTAATTCACGACGGAAATTTTT
Source organism: Dolichospermum sp. UHCC 0259 (assembly GCF_009711935.1). GTDB lineage: Bacteria > Cyanobacteriota > Cyanobacteriia > Cyanobacteriales > Nostocaceae > Dolichospermum. Next base: position 7,375 of record NZ_VIKX01000057.1, read on the forward strand.
AAACCGAATTTGCCGTAATTCTTGGGCTTTAGGTGCGTAATAATAACAGCCTGGATCTAATCCTTGCACTCCAGAAACAGCTACAAATGTTTCTATTAAATTCAAATCAAAATAATCAGGGTGAGGGTCTAAATTTTGGTCAATATAATTTTGTGGTTGATAAGTAAAATCCAGTAAAGCTTTCAGTTCATCAAAACTTAAATCATCACCAGTATAAGCACGAGTTGAACGGCGTTTATAGATGGTATTTGATAAATCTGCTAAATCTTCTCCCCAATAAATTGGTGTAGTTCGAGTCGAAAATTTTTCACAAAAAGGTAAGTTATACTTATCTTCTAAAGACTGTTCTAATTCCACATTTGGTAAATTTAACTTACTACTATTATTCACCGGAATTTGAGTATTGAGATGAAAATATTTCAGCAATTCACCATCAGGAATAGATGGATAATTAGTGGCAGTTGTCGAAGGTAAAGCCGTCCGTCCTAGTGGTAAATTTTGGCGGACATCTAACAAATCTGCCAAAGCTAAAACAGCAGTTGTTCCTTCTTGTTCATGATCAATATAAAGTAATTCATTAACAGCTTCATCAGCAAAACCGCCAATTAAATGAGAGCGATAATCGGCAATATTGCAAGCCAACTCAATATTACTTAAAAGATGCCCCGTGTCCAGAAAAATTCGCCGATAAGCCCTGTCTTCATAACGCCAAGCCGAACGATAAAAAACCGCAGTTGTAATAATAGCTAATTGGGTACTTTCTAGGGAAGGATGCCAAAAACAAGCAGATTGTAAACTTTGCCAAACATCACTTTCCCAAAAGTGCATTAAAGAATGAGTTCGACATTGATAGTTATACAGTCCCGGCGGTAATAATGGTGTCCCGCGAGAAACTAAATATACTTCAGCCGGATATAATCCCCCCGCACTAGGGGCAGAACGTAAGTATACTGTATTACCCAAAGAAGGCATTTTTGCCGTGAGTCCATAACTGTGAAATAATAGTTGAGAAAGCCGCCACCACCATTTGGTATCTTGGTTATTGGCAACAGTTACCGCTGTTTCTTGCAGATAAGGTTTAAGGTCAATATCAGAACCAATTTTGTACTCTTTGAACGGTACTGGCTGTTTATTCCAGTCTAAATTACGACTTTTAGAAGCCAGGGTTTCGGGGTGGTACTTAGTCCGGTCGTGATAGTGTTGGGAAATGGATTGTTCTATTTCTGGCATAGTAATTTTAATATCCTTGTAGTCCTACTTTTGATTTTGACATTTATTAGTTCCATTAATTCGTACTAATCAGTACAATTATCAAAATTAAAAATTAACTCCAAAAAAGTGATTTTTCTGGTAAAATTCCCTCTTCCCCTGTCATGGAAAAGATTGACAAAATGATGCCTGTACGTCAAACTCTATCAACATCTGATATTCAACTTTCTTATTTAGAATGGAATCAAGGTCAAGAACCATTACTGTTATTACATGGTATGGCTGACCATGCCTTGGTTTGGTCTAGTTTGGCAGATTATTTAGCAGCAAATTACCATATAGTTGCGCCAGATATGCGTGGTCATGGTGAGAGTAGTAAACCAGAACACGATTATACCTTTGCCAGTGCGATCGCTGATTTGGAAGCATTAATGGACAAACTAGGATGGTCTGCGGCTCATATCGTCAGCCACTCCTGGACAGGGAAATTAGCCGCTATTTGGGCTAGAGAGAACCCAGCCAGATTAAAAAGTATCACCTTAGTAGATCCCATTTTTATCTGGAAAATGCCCAGTTTCCTAAAAATTACATTTCCTCTCTTGTATCGCGTCTTACCTTTCCTCAAAAGTATGGGACCCTTTGCCAGTTACCAAGAAGCTGAACAAAAAATTAAACAACTCAGTCAATATCAAAATTGGAGTTCTTTACAACAGCAAGTTTTTCAAGCCGCAATAGAACAAAAACCCAACGGGACTTGGGGTAGCAAATTTACCATAGCCGCCCGTGATGGCATTTTTGACGCAGTTATGGAAGTACCAGGTTTTATTCACCCAATTGACACACCTGCCCTCTTTATACAACCAGAAAAAGGTGTAAACCGCCAAAATTGGCAAATTCAACCTTACAAAACCAACCTCAAAAACTTAAATCTGTGTCAAGTTCCCGGAAATCATTGGCCATTCTTAACCAACCCCACAGAATTTAATCAAACAGTCGCCACTTTTCTAGCATCACAAACATGAGATATAGCAGGAGTCAGGAGTCAGGAGTTAGGAGTTAGGAGTTAGGAGTTAGGAGTTAGGAGTTAGGAGTTAGGAGTTAGGAGGAAGAAAGAGCAAAGAAGAAAGAAGAAAGAATTAAGTAGAGGCGCAAGGAAGGGAAATATTCTTTTGCAACTGACCAATCACCAATTACCAATCACCAATTACCAATCACCAATTACCAATCACCAAATTATGACCCTTTGCATTAATCCAGTTTGTTCTCAACCCAACCATCCAGATAATGACGAAAACCGTTTTTGTCAAAGTTGTGGTTCTCAATTGGAATTAATAGGACGTTATCGAGTATTACGTTTATTGAGTGATAAAACTGGATTCGGCAAAATTTACGAAGCCTACCAACAAGACACCCCAAAAATCCTTAAAGTCCTCAAAGAAGAATTAACAAATGATAGTAAAGCCTTAGCACTATTTCAACAAGAAGCCAACGTTTTACAACAACTAAATCATCCAGGGATTCCGCAAACAGAAGGTTATTTTCCCTCAGGGCTATTTCATTCTAAATAATTGCTTGAGTGTGCTAAGACCAAAACCAGCGA
>NZ_VIKX01000058.1 GCF_009711935.1 Dolichospermum sp. UHCC 0259
CCTACTTCTACCTACCCTATAAACTCTCGAAAGTGGGGGGAGAGTGAAAAACTACTTTTGTGTTAATTGTTAATTATCTAAAAATATTTACTAATTAAATAGTTAAAATATTCAGTAACTCCTCTTAGAGAAGGAAAGATCAAAAGTATTCACACTGGGTGCATCATGAATCAAAATTATACATTTAAATTTAACTCCTCCACAGCCTTAGAAGCACTCAAAGCAGGTAAATACGATCGCCTGGACTTTTACGAAGCACGTCTAGACCTATTTAAACTATCGGTCATGGCAGACTATGACCAGTTAGTGTGCCTTCCCACCCTCACTGCCATTGACAAATATTGGTATCAAATTGAAACAGCCCGCAAGGTTCTGAGACAACTGGGTGGACGGGCATTGTTAGCAGATGAAGTGGGTTTGGGCAAAACCGTTGAAGCCGGAATTATCTGTGCTGAGTATTTAGCTAGAGGCATGGTACAGTCCCTACTCGTACTCACTCCCGCATCCCTCGTTTCTCAGTGGCAATTAGAATTAAGTGAAAAATTTAACATTGCCACTATTACCACAGATAACCGTGACCCCCAACAACCCCTAGAAGATTTTTGGACGCAGAATCCCCGCATTATCGCTTCACTCAACACGGCTAAATCTGCCAAGCATTTTTCTCATGTCACCGGTCGCACCTGGGACTTGGTAGTTGTTGATGAAGCACACCACCTCAAAAATCGCACGACTCTTAACTGGAAGTTGGTAAACGCCCTGAACAAGCGGTTTATCCTCATGCTGACTGCAACCCCAGTCCAGAATTCGCTGATTGAACTATTCAATCTCCTGACTCTACTGAAACCAGGTTTATTGCAAACAGAAGCTGCGTTTAAAAAAGAATACGTTGATTCCAGAAATGGACGTATTCCCAAAAATCCAGAAAAACTGCGTTCCTTGATGCGGGAAGTGATGGTACGCAATACCCGCGCTTTGGTAGATGTGAAGTTACCAAAACGATTTGCTACTACAATTACGGTGGCACCTGCGGCGGGTGAACAGAAACTTTACCAAGATTTGAGTGATTATCTGCGTTCTTCTGAAGATAAGTTAGACAGACTTTCTCGAACTAATTTGGGCTCTTGCGCCTCTTTTATGGAGAAAA
>NZ_VIKX01000059.1 GCF_009711935.1 Dolichospermum sp. UHCC 0259
ATGGAATTACACCGCTAAACCAGAATTACAGGTTATTTAATCCACGATCCTAACCAGCACTACGCAACCAAGATACAGTCCGTAGTGAAATTCCCATATCAGCTAAAAACTTCATTTTAATATTACGCAGTTTTAAAAGAATAAACCCGTTCTTGAGTCAACCACGCTGCATAAAGCAAAGATTGACGAATATCATCAGCTTCTAAATCAGGATATTCTTCTAAAATTTCCTCTAGTGGTGTTCCATTAGCTACTAAATTTACCACTAAAGAAACAGGTATTCGCATCCCCCGAATACAAGCTTGTCCTGCCATGATTTGCGGATCAAATGTAATCCTTTCTAAATTTAACATAGAATTACTTATTTGTAATATTTTTGATTGTATCATAAATTTATGAAAATCTCTATATCTAAAGACGCTGAATAATCTTTTCTGATCTTTGATTAAGATATTGAATACAAACATTACTATCTAATAAGTATTTCATCAGTTTGTATTCCTAACAATTAATCATTTCTTCTAAGCTATCATCTAAAGTATCATCAATACCTCAATTATCCAGAATAATTGGATCATCTGCACAACTTCCTGCTGTTTGATTAATAAATTCTTGCCAGTCTAAATTGTGTTTTTCTGTGTTTATCAAAACTGTTGGTTTATTGATCAAATTTTGACGAAATAAACGGACAATTTCCAATATTTCTGGTATATATTCTTCTGGAGTTTAGGCAATTTCTAATAATAAATCGTTCCAGGGTGTAGTTGAGGATGTTGCTGTGATGAGTTGGTGATTATTAATCATAAAATACTAGATTTGATTATTTTTACATATTATTAGTATATCAAATTTCTGGCTCTTGCGTCCCTTTTATGGAGAATTAATACTAAAGTGCCAGTTTAATAAACTACGTAATCTAAAATTACTAAAGTTACGAAATCCATATCCAAGTCTTTTGATTAATTTGAGTTTATTATTAATTCCTTCTACAGTA
>NZ_VIKX01000005.1:0-16115 GCF_009711935.1 Dolichospermum sp. UHCC 0259
GGGGGGGGGGGTGGGGGGGGGGGGGGGGTGGGGGGGGGGGGGGGGGGGGGGTTGGGGGGGGGGGGGGGGGGGGGGGTGTTTGGGGGAGGGGGGGGAGGAAGAAGAAAGAAGGAAGAAGAATGGTTTTCACCAATCCCCAATCCCCAATCCCCAATCCCTTACTTAACCTTAAACTTACTAGCAGTTGCTAATAAATCTTGTGCCATTCCAGTTAAGCTTTGGAAGACATTGGCAATTTCTTGAGATTCTCCAAAGGTTTTGTTAGCGATTTCTGCTACATCATTCATGGATTTAGTCACTGTACCAGATTGCTGCATTTGGATTTGAGTAGCTTCGGTAATGCGTTCGATTAATTGACTAATTTCCGCAGTTGCAGACACAATATCATTAAGATTTTGGCGAGTATCATTAACTAAGTTTGTTCCTTCGACAACTTGCTGAATCCCTGTTTCCATTGCTACTGCAACTTCTCCAGTTTCTGCTTGAATCTCCTGCACTAATTTTTCAATTTCGATAGTTGCTGCTGCTGACTGACGAGATAATGAACGGACTTCATCAGCTACCACTGCAAAGCCTTTACCATATTCACCGGCTCTCGTGGCTTCAATCGCCGCATTCAGCGCGAGAACGTTGGTTTGAGTCGCAAAACTACTAATCAAATTTACCACTTTGGAGATTTTCTGAGATGACTCACTCAAACGTTTAATCTTTTTGCTGGTTTGAGCTACGGTTTCTCTGATGGCTTGAATAGCATTAACTGTTTCATTCATAGCGGTATCGCCAGAGTCTACAGTTTTATTGGCTTGTTGGACGGCTATTTGCACCAATTGGGCGTTATTAACTACCGCTTGGGTGGAATTTACCATCTGTTGCAAATCGCTCAAGGCTTGGGTGATTTCGTCAGATTGTTTTTCGGCTAAATGAGTCAATCCTACCAGGGATGTACTGCTATTAGTCGAGGTTTCGGCTACTTGTTGAGAAGATGATTGTACCTGAATAACGATTTGCTGTAGGGCTTTGAGAGTCCCGTTATAAGCATCAGCAATTGTTCCTATTTCATCCTCTGTGATAGGAGCGCGAACTGTTAAATCTCCTTTGAGAGCAGGTTTAACAGCCATCAGCAGTTGAATAGAACGCTGTTGGAGTAGTTCTTTAGCCGCTTTTTCTCTGGTTGCTGCTTCTGATAGTTTGGCTGATTGGGTTTGGAGTTGTTGCAAGAATTCTGTTTGTTGTAAAGCTAGTCCTAATTGATCACCAATCCGCGCTAAGAGGTTGGTTTCTGACTCTTCCCAATGGCGGGTACTAGAGTTTTGATAAACTGCCAATAGTCCCCAGAGTTTTTCACCAAATAGGATGGGGACGATCGCATAAGCTTTGGCGTCAAACCCTTCGAGGAGTTCAATGTAACAAGTATCAAAGCTGGCTTGATAAATGTCGCTGACTATTAATTTGCTGCCTTTTTTATAATCACCACCGTTCATGGCTTGTAAACAGGGGTCATCAAAGGCGGTTTTTAGTTCAGGTGTAACTAATTTTACCCAACCTGTGGCTACTGATTCAGCAACGAAGTTACCACCCCAATCAGATGTGAATTTATAGATGGCGGCGCGATCGCATTTGAATAGTTGGCGGATATCCTGGGTGGTAGATTTGAAAATTTCGTCTATTCCTGATGTTAAGGATTGACGAATTTGGTTAACTATTTTGGAGAAGGTTTTTTCCTGTTCAACTATCTGAGCGATTTTTGCAGATTGATCACGTAATCTATCTAAATAATCAACTTGGGATTTGGCCAGGCTAAATTGTAAGCCGATTTGCGTTAAAAAGTTGATTTCTGAAGGTTGCCATTCCCGTGATGCAGAATTTTGATAAGCAGCCAATAAACCCCAGAGTTTTTCTTCAAAGAAAATGGGGACTATCATGTAGGCTTTAACTTCAATCTGCTCTAAAATCTCGATATGACATTGAGCATGGCCAACTTGATAGATGTCATTAACTACAAAGCTTTCACCTTTAGCATATCTACCACCTTGGGTTTCTTGGAGGTGAGTATCTGGCCAGACCATTTGGAACTCAGGTGTAACTATTTTTGTCCACCCACTACCCACTGATTCAGCGATAAACGTCCCACTCCAATCCGGGTGAAATTGATAAACTCCGACGCGATCGCATTTTAGAGCCTGACGGACTTCTTGAGTGGTGGTTTTGAAAATATCTTCTACACCAACAGCTTGACGAATCCGGCCAACTATTTTATTTACGGCTTTTTCCTGTTCGGCTACTTTTGCTAATTCTGCTGTTTGTTTTTGAATTTTTTGGATATAGTCAATTTGAGATTTAGCAAGACTAAATTGTAAGCCTATTTGGGTCAAAAAGTTGACTTCTGATTCTTGCCATTCTCTAATCCCGGTGTTTTGATAAGCTGCCAATAAACCCCATAATTTATCTTCAAAGAAAATGGGGACTATCATGTAGGCTTTAACTTCAATCTGCTCTAAAATCTCGATATGACATTGAGCATGGCCAACTTGATAGATGTCATTAACTACAAAGCTTTCACCTTTAGCATATCTACCACCTTGGGTTTCTTGGAGGTGAGTATCTGGCCAGACCATTTGGAACTCAGGTGTAACTATTTTTGTCCACCCACTACCCACTGATTCAGCGATAAATGTCCCACTCCAATCTGGATGGAATTGATAGACTCCGACGCGATCGCATTTTAGAGCCTGACGGACTTCTTGGGTGGTATTTTTGAATATTTCTTCTACATTGGCTGCTTGTCGAATCCGATTAACAATCTTATTAACTGTTTTTTCTTGTTCAACTAATTTAGCTAGTTCTACTGATTGTTCTTGGACTTTTTCGACAAAATCAACTTGTGATTTAGCTAAACTAAATTGCAAACCAATTTGATTCAAAAAGTTAACTTCTGAAGATTTCCACTCACGGGGTCCGGTATTTTGATAAGCCCCTAATAAACCCCATAATTTATCACCGAAGAAAATTGGCACAATTATATAAGATTTGGCTTCAAATTGTTCCAATATCTTAATATGGCAATCAGCCAAACCTATTTTATAGGTGTCGTTAACAACAAATGTTTCACCTTTAGCATATCTACCACCTTTGGTATCTTGTAAGTAGGTGTCATCCAAAACCGTTTTGATATTTGGTCCGACTAATTGTGTCCAACCAACACCTACTGACTCATGGACAAATTTACCACCCCAATCAGGTGTAAATTGATATATAGCCACGCGATCGCATTGCAAAGCTTGACGAATTTCTTGAGTAGTTGTTTGGAATATTGTCTCTACATCTAAGGATTGACGAATGCGATTGACAATCCTATTAATCGCTTTTTCCTGTTCAGCCGCTCGTGCTAATGTTTGTACATAATCTATTTGGGTTTTAGCTTGGCTAAATTGCAAACTTACCTGAGATAAAAAGCTAACTTCTGAAGATTGCCATTCACGAGGTGCAGAGTTTTGATAAGCTGCCAATAAACCCCACAATTGATCATCAAAGAAAATCGGTACATTGATATAAGCTTTGGCTTCAAACTGCTCTAATAATTCTAAGTAGCAAGGGGTAATGTTGGCTTTGTGAATATCATTTACCGCGATAGTTTCCCCTTTAGCAAACCGCGCTCCGTTGGTTTCTTGAAGATAAGTATCTTCGATGATATCTTTGTGGTCTGTATTGACTAATTTGTTCCAACCACTACTAACTGATTCCGCTACAAACTTACCGCTAAAGTCTGGGAGGAATTGATAAACCGCAACTCTGTCACACCGCAAAGCTTGACGCATTTCCTGGGTAGCAATTTTAAAGATGTCATCAATATTCGATGACTGGCGAACACGGTTAATAATCTTAGTTAAAGCCTTTTCCTGTTTACTAATCTGAGTTATTTGTTCATTTTGCTTTTGTACTTGTCCCAGATATTCACCTTGGGAAACAGCCACACCAAATTGTGAACCAATCTGATTTAAAAAGCTAACTTCCCAATCTTGCCATTCCCGCGCTCCCGTATTTTGATAAGCTGCGAGTAAACCCCACAATTTTTCACCAGAAAAGACGGGAGAAATAATATAAGCTTTGGCTTCAAACTGTTCTAAAATATCAATGTGACATTGAGCCAAACCGATTTTATAGGTGTCATTAACAACAAAACTTTCCCCTTTGGCATATCTACCACCTTTGGTGTCTTGCAGGTGGGTGTCTTCCCAAACCATTTGATAGCCAGGAGTAACAACTTTCACCCAATTATTACCCACTGATTCGGAGATAAATTGACCACTCCAATCTTCATTAAAACGATACACCCCGACGCGATCGCATTTCAATAATTGGCGAACTTCTTGGGTAGTCGTTTGAAAGATTTTTTCGACATCTGGTTGTTGTAAAATCTTGGTAATTACTTTCGCTGCTGACTGCTTGGCTAGGGACGATTGTTTTAGTTCTTTTTGTAATTTAAATCCCTGAACTCTGTAAGTAATTTCTGTGGCAATTTGTGATAAAAGCGTAGTTTCTGTTTCCTGCCATTGTCGAGGCGTGCCACAGCTATGAACTACCAATAAACCCCATACTTTACTATCAACAAAAATAGGTAAGCTTAAACTAGCTCTAACTTGAAATTTCTCAAGTAGCTGCTTTTGGTAGGGAGTAACTTGAATTTGACTAATATCGTCAATAATTACAGGTTCTAAATAATCTGCACTGGTATAAACACCAAACACAATAGCTGCTAGTGTTTCATTAATAGCAGGTGTCCAACCAGTGCTTCTTGATTCAGCTAAAACAGTTCCGATATCATCTGTGGTAAATTGGTAGATAAGGACGCGATCGCATACTAATTTAGCTTTAATTTCTGCTACGGTTACAGATAATAACTTCTCCAAATCCCCAACTTGGCGCATTTTAGTAGTTACATCTTGAAACCGCTGTCTCCAGATTTTAAATTCCTGGGCAATTAAACTTTTACTAGATGAATCATAATTAGATCCATTCCCATTGTCTTTTTTCTTTTCTTCATTCTGTGCTGTACTAAAAATATTTCCAGCATCTTCATTTGGGTTTTGATATAAAGTCGTCATGTTATGAACCTCAATAATTATAGTAATAGTGAACTAGGGATTGGGGACTGGGGACTGGGGACTGAGGATTGGTAGTTTTATTCCTTCTTCTTCTTTCTCCTGACTCCTGACTCCTGACTCCTGACCCTTCGACAAGCTCAGGGCATCGCTCCTGACTCCTGACTCCTTTCTTCAATTATGTGTTGTCCAGATGGAAGATTGCAGCATTGCTGAAGCATCCAAATTAAAAATCATTTGTTCAGAATTATTAATGAAATATCCCTGCAAAAAAGGTGTCATTTCTGGATAAAAGGCATCCCCAGATGGTTTTTTCATTTGCTGGGTGTCCAACCAATCAATATCTATAAGTTGACGGATTAACATTCCCAAATACTTGCCTTCGTGTTCTACTACTAATGCCATCATTTTGGACAGAAAATTTGACCCTTGTAAAAGTGGTGGATAACCTAACATTTCTTCCAAGTCAACCAACCACAACATTTCCCCCCGCCAATTATAAATCCCGACAACACAATTAGGCATTTGGGGAACACCACATATTTCTGTCAGTGGTATTTGGACAACTTCTGTAATTTGTTCTAGGGGAATTACTGCTGTATCTCTGACTCCTAACGAAAAGCTTAAAAATTTCTGTTTGGTTTCCAAAATTAGTTTCCCCCTACCCTCAATAATTCTTTTTATCCCCTAAAAATGTAGATTAATTTTCCGAAAGGTTACAGATTTCTTAAAATTTTCAATCTAAAATCCAAAAATTCGGTGACTAACCCACAATCTATCATTTAATCAATCTTTTTAAAGTCAGCATTAATTCTTCCTTGTCTACTGGTTTAGCTAAATAAGCATCAGCACCTAACATATTCCCCCACATTTTATCTACATCACTGCTTTTAGTAGAGCAAAAAACTACAGGAATATTACTAGTTTCGGCATTATCTTTTAACTCCCGACAAATTTCATAGCCGCTTTTATCAGGCAAAATTACATCCAAAACTATTACATCTGGTTTATTGCTACCTATTTTAGATTGTGCTTCTGCACTACTCGTAGCGCAAACAACAAAATAACCAGCCTGCTGTAAGTATTTACTGATAACTTCCATATCAGTTAAGCCATCTTCCACCACTAAAATGGTACTCATCACAATCACCTATTGAATTTTTTTAAGAAGGTTAACAAAAACAGCAAATATCCAATCAGACACATCAAATAAACACTTTTTGATGTTTTATCTTATCTCACTTGATAAAATGTATACACGCCCCTCCATTGCAATTACGTATTTAACACCAATTAGCATACCTGATTATAAATTCTAGGTGTGATAAATTGTTCTTGAAAAGATTTAATGCTGGTTGTAAGCAACAAAATAATCAAGAGTCAACATTGTTAATCTTAACACTATTTTATTCTGACTATCTCCGTAAAAATTATGAATTTTTTTAGAGATATCTCAATACTAGAGTCAGTAACCACTAACCATCATGTAAGTAGGTTGACTCCAACTTTTTCAGCAAGCCCTACTTACAGCAGGAGTCACCGAGTAAAACTGGCTTGCTGTCTGGCTGTGAATTTAGATCCTGTGCCTCATGAATCTGCAATTTGCCAGATATCGCCCATTCTTGTCAATAACTCAGATGATCAATTGTTCTCATCAATAGCTTCTAAATTAGTATTATGATTATTATTTGATAAATTGGGAAGGCGTAAATATTTACGAACTACATTCATGACTCGATCTGCTACTATTGGTTTAGAAATAAAGTCTGTAGAGCCGACAACTTTAGCCCGAACCCTATCTACTAAACCATCATTGCCAGTTAATATAATTACTGGTGTCTCCGCAAAAGCGGAAATTCTGCGTAATTGTGTACAAATTTCATAGCCACTGGCTATGGGCATAATCAAATCTAAAAAAATTAAATCTGGCTTTTGTTGAATGATAATAGGTAAAGCTTGGATAGCGTCTTGGATTTGAATGAATCTCAGTCCGTGACGGGTCATAATTTCTTCTAAGATGCTACATACCTGGGGACTGTCATCTACACAGACTATTAATGGGGGAGCTTGATTTTTGGGGTTTCTACTAGTGGAACTATTAGATTCGACTGTTAAGGGTAAATCAGGTACTGAGACTAACTCAATAATGCCTTTAAGGATATAGGGAAGTAGGGAACGTGCTACGGGCATGACATCTTGTTTCATTTTGATGCCTAACTCCCGTAATGTAAATTGACCATTAATTAAACTCACAAAATTTTTATATACAGATGGATTTACCATTTGCTGTAGTTTTTCTGGTCGGCGCAAAACTGGTGCTAAATTAGGAGAAATATTTGCTAATCCAGCTTGTGACCAAATGGACCACGCATCTTGCATTTGTTTAATGGACATATCTGCATTTGTGAAGCTCATAGGCATTTCTAATATAATTTGCTGGCTGTAATTACAACTAACAGTGGCAAAACCTAGTTCCTGAGCTAGATCAAAGAATAATTCAGCTATGGTGTTTTCCACAATGGCATTAATTTTTTCTCTCTGGATTTTTTGTCTTTTGTATAGAATATCTATGAGATTATAATCCCAATAGTCAATGGCTATATCTTCATGACGACAGCGGATTTTAGTGATATCAATATCAGGACAATGTTGAGCCATGTTTCTGCGCCAACGTCTGAAGGGATGATCACTACCTGTAGCCCATACTATTCTGCCCAAACGATAATAGAAAGTCCATTGTCGTCCTTTAGAACTCTTGATATTTAGTTGTCCGTTATATTGAAGCTGAGTACACTTTTTAAATTCGTTGAATAGGTTTTGCGTTTCTGTTACTTCTGGTTTGGTCATTATGCTTTTCCTGAAAATTTATTGATTAAGTAGGGGTTGCTGAAAAAGTCTTTTCGTGAGGGCTAGGAGTCAGGAGTCAGGAGTCAGGAGCGATGCCCTGAGCTTGTCGAAGGGTCAGGAGTCAGGAGTCAGGAGTCAGGAGGAAGAATTAGAAGAAGAGAAGAATAGTCTTGAATCTGGTAAAGTGATAGGTTTTTGCTAATTTCAACCCTTATTCCTTGCACTTGATTCACCTTTTTCACCTTCAAACTCTCGATATATCTAAGTTTTAGCTTTATTAAGCAACCCCTAATTATTTATAAAAATCCATGCTTGGCTTCTTCAACAAGCATTTGACAATTTAATTTGGAGGATTAATACCTGTGCCAACTTTCTAAATATAGATATGCAACCCAATAAAATCGTTACGATATCAATAGGGTTTCAGACGTTTAGCGAGGGTATTGGAGGATTACACAGAAATGTAATTTAGCTTTTGTTGTTATGTAATATTACTCGATATTTAGACTAGTAGTAAATATTAAAAAGTCGCAGATTGATTTAGCGGTATGCAATTAACCATCTGTTTTATTTACTCAATAATTCTATAATATTATACTCATTTTGTCTATGATACTAGATCAGTAAGAACGCTTATTTTTAGGGTACAAGAAAAAATAGGTAATTATCAATTACCCATTTTTAATTCTGTTTTGCCATTTTGGTAACTTTAGTAGTTACAGCAGATTGTAGATGAATGAGGTATGGATCTAAATTCAAAGCCAGACAGCAATCCAGTTTTACTTCTGACTTCTGACGGGGCGCAGGCCCTGCGCCCCTACCTCCTGATTCCTGCTGTTAAGTATTCTGCTTGTAGCTGTTTACTGCTAGTCGAAGATTACCGTGATGGGCTGCTAGTAGTTTTTTACCTGCTTCTTGATCTAACCCAGTCCAGTGGATTAATAATGCTAATTTAACCCATTTACCGCTATTTTCTAGTAAAAGATCGGCGGCTTCTCGACTTAAACCTGTGAGGTCTTGTAAGATGCGTAAAGCGCGATCGCTTAATTTTTGATTAGTGACAGCAACATCAACCATGCGATTCCCATAGACCTTACCTAGTTTCACCATTACCCCTGTCGAGAGAGTATTCAAGACTAATTTTGTTACTGTTCCTGCTTTCAAGCGAGTAGAACCAGCTAAAACTTCTGGCCCTGTTAACAACCGAATATCAATATCAGCTTCAATGTTGACTTGTTCGGCGGGAACACAGGCGATAAAAATAGTTTTAGCTCCCCGTTGACGTGCTGCATTGATAGCGCCGTGAACAAAAGGAGTTGTTCCCCCAGCAGTGATGCCGACGACTACATCCAATTGGGTAATTTGTCGTTGAGCGATCGCACTTTCACCATCTTCAGCCCGATCTTCCAAATCCTCAGAACTGCGGACTAATGCTCCCGCACCACCAGCAATAATCCCCTGTACCAATTCCGGGGAAGTACAGAAAGTAGGTGGACACTCAGCAGCATCCAATACTCCTAATCTTCCACTTGTCCCTGCACCTACATAAAATAAACGTCCACCTTGCTGTAGTCTTTCTGCTGTGCAGTCAATAGCTGCTGCCAACTGAACCTTTGCTGCGGCTACTGCTGCTACTGCTTTTTGGTCTTCGCTATTAAATAACTCCACTAATTCCAAGGAGTTAAGTTGGTCTAAATTGAGACTATTGGGATTAATTTGTTCGGTGAGTAAATGCCCGCGTTCCTGAAAATTTGTCATTTTATATATTTTGTGTCAGTTGTTAGTTGTTAGTTGTTAGTTGTTAGTTGTCAGTTGTCAGTTGTCAGTTGTTAGTTTTTATTTACCCATCATGACTAATGACTAATGACTAATGACCAATGACTAATTATAATAAACCTTCTAGCTTACGCCGAATACTGTCTAAATCAGAATTAGCAATTTCTGGCGCAGGTGGACCAAAAGATAAAAAGTCCTCATCAGTATCCGCTATTTCTGGTTCAGCTTGCCAATCAGTTTGTTCAACATTAGTTTCTGGTGGCAATACTAATTCACTATTTTCCGCCACAATTTCCCAGATATAGCCAGTGCTTTCGCAAAATTCCTTAACATCATCAGCATTCATCATTTCCACTGTCGGTACAGCAAAGTCCTGTGCTTCTAACATTAAAGCAAAGCGAGTGGCATCATCTTCCGACTCAAACAGGAGGATTTTATTCCCTTCTATTCCTTGAGCATTGCTAATCCGAATGCTGTGAATCCCCTCATTATCAGTGCCAGCATTGAACATTAGTACAAAAACACGCATTGTCTATCCTTTGATCACTTCTCTAATTCATCTTAAAGTTACACGCTGTATATTCCTAGAAATATCCAATAATTTTTGTGAGGTTCTAGGAAAATAGTCATAGACCAAAAGACATAATTTACCAATTTTACCAAAACCCAAGTTTTTATTTTCGGACTTATCCCGTTATACTCTAAGAGTTAAACGTAAAATTATGTCAATATTCATTTATATTTCTAGTGCTGTGGATAACCTTTAGGCTTGTCCGATTTCAGTAATTAGTGTTTTGCCAGATATCTGGTAATCAAAGTGTGCAAACCTATGTCTAACTCTCCTAGTCAAAATTCTCACCCCGTTAATTCTGGAACTAACCGCCTATGGTGGAAGATACTTAGTTGTACTGGCTTAAGTATAGGTGCTTTGTTATTATTAGGGATTATTGGTGGTCTTTGGCGATTAAAGAGTTTTGTTGATCACGATTTAGTCCCATTAGCAACTACGAGTCTTACTAATACTCTCAATCGTCCGGTAAAATTAGGAGCAGTTAAATCCTTTTCTCTGACAGGTGTGCAGTTTGCAGCTTCGGAGATTCCCGCTACACAGACAGATTCAGATCGGGTAAATGTCAAGGCAGTAGATGTAGGATTTGATATTTGGAAGTTAGTTATTAACCGCAATCTTCGATTAGATGTAACTTTAATTAATCCAGATGTTTATGTTGAACAGGATAGGCAAGGACGCTGGTTAACGACTACTATTGCTCCACCGACTAAGGCAGGACTGATTAAAACCGATTTAGATAAATTGCGGTTTCGGGATGCCAATTTGGTATTAGTACCGAAAGTTCGTGAAGGTGCAAAAATTTCTTTACCTGTCCCTGTGGGATTTTCTGGGATTAATGGCACGGCCAAACTTTTCTTAAAAAATCGCTTAATTAAATTAGACTTGGCTGGTAAGGCTGTCAGTGGGGGTGATATTACCATTGTTGGCGATTTAATTCCTCAGAAGACTTTAGCTGGAGATTTTCGCATCAAAGCTGAAAATTTTCTAGCCGCAGATATTACCCGGATTGTAACTTTACCACTGACTTTACAAGCTGGTAAGGTTAATGGTGATTTGCGAATTAAGGTGATACCAAAGCAGAAAACCTTACTCTATGGTAATGCGGCTGTAGAAGGGGTGACGGTGCAAATTCCCAAGCTACCTGAATTGCTGAATAATAGTCAGGGGAATCTCAGTTTTGATGGACTGTTAATTAAATTAGATAATATAGTTACAAATTACGGCAAGATTCCATTAACAGCATCGGGTACTATTGATCAGCAAGCAGGGTTTAATTTAAAAGGGCGTGTAAATGCGGTAAGTTTGGCTAATGCCCAAACAACGCTGAAGGTAAAGTTACCATTTCCTGTGAGTGGCATAGCTCAAGCTGATTTGCAACTAATGGGAGCAATTGCTAAACCAGTGCTATCTGGTAATGTGAGAACTTTAAAAACTGCCCAAATTGATAAAGTTGATTTTGGGGAAGTTAGTAGTAAATTTGAGCTTATTAGTAGTCAATCTCTCCTAAAAATTACGGATATTCAAGGTAAAACCAGTTATGGAGGTGAGGTTAAGGGTGGGGGGATAATTAAACTTGGTAAAGTATCGGAATTGAATTTGCAATTACAAGGGGAAAATATTCCTGGGGATGCGATCGCTCAAGTATATGATATCAAAACAGGATTCCCTATTGGGCTGATGACAGCTACCGCAGAATTGAAGGGTGTGGCTGATAATGTCCAAACTGTAGTTAAATGGCAAGCACCTCAAGCCAAATACCCAGCAACGGGGACAAGTATTATTTATAGCGATCGCACAGTTTCCTTTAGTGATATAGTTGCTCAGGTTGGTGGCGGTATAGTTACTGGTAGTGGTACTTATAGTTATGATAGCAAGCGTTGGCAAGCTTTAACTCAATCAAGCAAAATCAAATTAACATCTTTTGTAGATCAAAAACAGCAGGAAAATATTTCTCTGGCTGGGGCAGAATTTAATGGTAGTTTGCGTTTATCAGGAAATTCTTCGCCATTTCAAATAGAAACCATTATTCCTGAAAATGCCAATGTTAACATTGCCGGCGGCACAGTTAATATTTCCCAAATCCAATTAAATAACCAAGATTTTACCGCTTTATTGCAAGGAAAAGATTTACGGTTAGCAACAATTATCAAACAAGCTAACCCAATTTTAAATAATCCCCTATCAGGTAATTTTATGATTACCAGTAATAGGGACAATTTCAGCCTAAAAACCTTTTCTGGAATTGGTGAAGCCATTCTATCTATTGGTGGAAGGACAATTAAAGCTGCGAATATTCAAGTAGCAGAAGGTAGCTATCAGGCAAAAATTCAAGCTGATAATATACCTTTGATAAAATTAACATCTGCACCATCACAATTACAAGGAAATATAACTGGTCAATTGCAAGTAGCGGGTTCTGTGGAATCATTCCAACCAGAAACTATTCAAGGAGAAGGGAAAGGCTATTTAAAATTACCTAGTGGTATAATTAAAGCTTCGGAGATTCAACTGAATAATGGTAATTATCAAGCCTTGTTAGCTACTTCAGGTTTGCAATTAAAGCCTTTTAATCAGCAGTTAAAAAGACAATTGGGAGGAAAGTTGCAAGTATCGGGAACTCTAGCTGCTCCCACATTAGCAGATGTGGCTGCTGTTGGTCAGGTGCGGTTGAGTCAGGGCTTAGGGGGTGTTGATGCACCTGTTCAAGCTAATATTGGTTGGAATGGAGAAAAGCTAACTATTGATGGTTATAATAGTGACAATTTTCAAGCTAATAGTGGGACAGCGCTCGCTATAAAAGGTTATTTATTAGCTAATGCTAAGAAATCGGGTATCCCAGAAATTACTGATGTTAATTTAAATATCCAAGCCAGGAATTATAGTTTGGCAAGCTTGCCAGTGAAACTACCTGATCTTGCTGATATTGCTGGTAGATTCGATTTTAGCGGACAGGTGACAGGAAAACCCACTGCTCCAAATATTACAGCTAAGTTAGGATTACGCAATTTAAAAGTTCAGGAATTTGCTTTTGAGCCATTATTGACTGGTAATTTAAATGCTGTATCAGGACAGGGGTTGAGTTTAGATGTTGCTGGTGCAAAGGAACGTATCGCAGTTAATTTAGACGGTAATAATCGTCCGAAATCCTTTTTAGTTCAGTGGCAACAAGCATTGTTATCAGGTGCAGCAACAGGATTTGATTGGGATGTAAATGTGAATAATTTTCCTTTAAAAGCTTTAAATATAGCTTTACCAGCGAATACCCCTTTAAGTCCAGGAGGAGTGAGAGGATTATTAACAGGGAATTTGCAAATTAATTCGCAGACATTAGCTACAGTGGGCAATATAGCCATTGACAAACCGGAATTGGGGCGGATTAAAGGCGATCGCTTTACAACCCAACTACGCTATAATAACAACACATTCATCCTCAGTGATAGCGAACTTCGCAAAGGTGAAAGTAGATATACCTTGGCTGCCAATATCAAACCCTGGACAAAAAAACCACAACTGCAAGCAAATATCAAAATTGACAAAGGCAATATTCAAGACATTCTCACCGCAGCACAAATCTTTGATATTCAAGACTTCCAGCGGGGTTTAAACCCACCTATCTATGGCAAATCTGCGGATTTAACCACCCAATCTCAAGGTTTACCATCAGAGTCTCTGTTTGACCAAATACAACGATTATCAGAAATTAATGCTCTACTAAATACCCAAAAACAAAAACGATTAGAGACTCAACCTATCCCAGAATTAAGAGACTTAAAGGGGATTTTGAATGGTGACGTTTTCATTAACACTGCCACAACGGACGAACCAATAATAAAATTTAACCTCCAAGGACAAAATTTTACCTGGGGGAACCCAGCAGAACCAAGTCGCTTTTATCGTGCAGAAAAAATCATAGCTGAAGGTGGTTTTACAGAAGGAACTTTGCGGTTACAACCTTTACGAATTCAATCAGAAGACAAGTTAATTGCCTTTACAGGTTACGTTAGTGGGAAAACCCAATCAGGTAAATTAACAGTTGAAAACTTTCCCATTCAGCGATTTAATAATTTAGTGAAACTGCCCCTGGGAATTACCGGTAAGCTAAAACTTAATGCAGCCATAGCAGGTAGTATTGCCAATCCTCAAGCTACAGGAGAATTAAACATTACAGAAGGAACAATTGATAAAAAACCAGTGGAATCAGCAAACGCTAGTTTCAGTTATTCTAATGGACGTTTAAACTTTGGTAGTCAGGTACTAGGAGTGGGGGCTGAACCAGCAAATATTGATGGTAGTATTCCCTATACTTTACCCTTTGCATCTGAAAAATCAACCAGTGACAAAGTTACTTTAAATGTCAACATCAAAAATGAAGGTTTGACACTTTTAAATCTCTTTACTAATGAAATAGCTTTTGAAAATGGACAAGGAAAATTAGACTTAAAAGTTCGGGGAACTCGACAACAACCTGCTGTAGAAGGAACTGCTGTTCTTGATAATGCTACCTTTAGCGCCCAAGCTTTACCAGGAAAGTTAACTAATGTGAATGGTAAGGCAACGTTTAATTTAACCAAGTTAATTGTAGAAAGTCTGAAAGGTACATTTAGTAACGGTACAGTGGAAGCGGTGGGAGAATTGCCCATTGTTGATAACCAAGATGTCCAAAAAGATATTCCCCTGATTGTTAATTTAAGACAATTATCTTTAAATCTTAAGGAGTTATATCAAGGGGGTGCTAATGGTGATTTAACCATTACTGGTTCTCTTCTTCAACCAATAATTGGTGGTAATATAGAATTATTCAATGGTCAAGTATTGTTAGCAGAATCTCAAGATGAAAATTCATCATCTGCGAAAATTAATAACCTCAATCAACTAGATACAGAAAGTAGAATTACTAAGTTAAATGATTTAAAATTAAAATTAGGCAACAATATCCAAATTTCTAAACCACCAGTGTTCAAGTTCCAAGCTTCTGGAGATCTAACTGTGAATGGTTCTTTAGCTGAACCTATACCAGAGGGAACTATTAAGTTAACTAAAGGTGCAGTAAATTTGTTCACTACCCAACTAAATCTAGCAAAAGGTTATCCACAAACTGCTACTTTTAGTCCGCGTCAACCCCGTGACCCTGATTTGAATATTCGTCTATTTGCGAAGGTTCTAGACATAACTCAGAATAGTGATCTTAGCAGACAAGGTTCTCTAGGTTTAGCGGGGTTGGAAACGGTGCGAGTAGAAGCTAGTATTAACGGTTTAGGTAGTCAAATTAATGATAATTTGCAATTAAAAAGTAATCCTTCCCGTTCAGAAACACAAATTGTCACCTTACTAGGAGGTGGATTTGTTGACAATCAAGGACGTGGTGATAGTACCCTGGGTTTAATTAATATTGCCGGTTCGGCTGTGTTCAGTAATTTCCAAGGTGCATTTAATGAAATTGGTGATGCTTTTGGTTTAAGTGAATTGCGAATATTTCCCACTATTCTGTCTGAAAGACCAGAAGCAGGGAGAAATAACTCATCTTTAGAATTAGCTTTGGAAGCAGGAATTGATATTTCTTCAAAATTCTCTCTTTCTACTATTAAAATCCTCACCGCAAATGATCCTTTGCAATGGGGGGTTAATTACCGCATAAATAATCAATTCCGTGTCCGTTCTTCTACCAATTTAACTGATGATAGTCGGGCTGTAATTGAATTTGAAAGAAAGTTTTGACGAATCTAGGAGTCAGGAGTCAGGAGTCAGGAGTCAGGAGTCAGGAGGAAAAAGAAGAAGAAAGAAGAAATAAATTTCTCCCCCACCCCCCTACTCCCTCTACTCCC
>NZ_VIKX01000005.1:16129-56335 GCF_009711935.1 Dolichospermum sp. UHCC 0259
TCTACTCCTCCACTCCCCCTACTCCTCTACTCCCTGTTCCCTAAAAACCCAGATCACAAGTGTGTAAACTTTGACTCAGTTAAGAATCAATTCAAACCTGAGTTTACACAATATAGCAATTTGGGAAGATTTGTAACAAATTAACTATTACAGTTTAGCCTAAAATTTTGCTAACAAATACAAGTTTTTTCAATTACCACTCGATGGTGGAGAAGATAGAAAATACTAAATGAACAAATACTCAACATTTGTTAAATTATTAATTAATATTCACTAATACACCATGACGAGCAGCGAACTGGAGCGATACTACAGAATCTTAGAATTAGAGCCAGGGGCTACACTCGAACAGATAAACCAGGCTTACAAAGATTTAGTGTTTGTTTGGCATCCAGACCGTCTCCCCAAAGACAATCTCCGCTTACAACACAAAGCCCAGGAAAAGCTGAAATTATTTAATGAAGCGCGTGATAAACTGCGCTCTTTACGGGATAAACAGCCTACTTCATCTTATTCTTCACCACCTCCAGCCCATAAACCACCATCTACATACTCTTATCCACCACACACAACCCATCAACAACCACAGCCAAATTCAGATTTAAGCGGTAAAGATTTTAGTCGTGCTAATTTGAGTAACCGGGATTTATCAGGCAGAAACTTGAGCTATGCAAATTTAAGTGGGTCTAATCTTAGTGATACCTTTATGCACAAGGTGATTCTCAGAGGTGCGGATTTGTCAGAAGCCAATTTATTTAGAGCTAACTTACTTTTAGCAGATTTAAGAGATGCCAATTTACGCTCGGCTAATTTGATTGGTGCGGATCTTAGCGGTGCTGACTTGCGGGGTGCTGACTTGACAGGAGCGAGAATTCGTTCAGGCGATCGCCTACTGGTAAAATTGATTGGAGCTAAATTAGCTGGGGCCATCATGCCTGATGGTATAATTCATACCTAATAACAATCCCAGAACCTAAAAAGCAAGTTAAAATTACTGACAATATAAAAAACTTAGTAATCTTTCTTGCTAATTAGATTACCAGTGAGTACCATAGTCATAGTCATTAAAATTAATAATATAGCCATAACCCATAATATGTGAGAGAATCTACTTCCTGCTCTTTGACTTCAGAAGTCAAGTTTACATACGAAATAGGAATGCTGTATTCACAAAATTTAATGATCAATGTGGCTTCCTTCTCAGGTTATATATTTGAATAGGCAGAAAATTTAAAGTAAAACTAATACTTATTAGTCAAAAACTTTTGGATTTCTGTACTATTGACGGTTGACTGGTAATTGTTAAAAATAATTTATTTTAGTTCTATTAATGACCATGAACATTGCAATTATTGGCTGTGGTTATGTAGGTTGTGCAGTTAGCAAATATTGGCAGTCAAACAGTAATTTTATGTTGACTGCAACTACCACTAGCCCAGAACGTATCCCTACCTTAGAAACAGTAGCACAAAGAGTTATTGTCACATCAGGTAATGATTTAGAAAGTTTGAAAGCCGTATTAAAAAATCAAGAAATTGTCTTATTAAGTGTTGGGGCAAAGAATGCAGATTCTTATGAAGAAACCTATGTAGATACTGCGAAAACTCTAGTTTCTCTTTTACCCCAATTCCCCCATATTCACCAAGTCATATATACAAGTAGTTATTCAATTTATGGAGATAGAAATGGTATCTGGGTAGACGAAGAAAGCCCACCAGCACCAGCAAATCGTAATTCTCAACTACTAAGAAAAACAGAAGATATATTATTATCAGCCAACAATGAAAATACCCGCATTTGTATTTTACGGTTAGGTGGTATTTATGGAACAGGTAGAGAATTGGTAAAAATCTTTGCTAGAGCCGCAGGAACAACTCGTCCCGGTAATGGAGAAGATATCACCAATTGGATTCACCTTGATGATATTGTTAACACCATAGAATTTGCTCGTGAGCATCGCTTACAAGGCATTTATAATCTTGTAGATGATAGTCATCTCACAAATAAAGAATTACTTGATAATGTGATGACAAAAAACAACTTACCTAAAGTTAGTTGGGATGCAGATAATAAAAATATTCGCCCCTATAATGCCTGGGTATCCAATCAAAAGCTTAAAGATGCGGGATATCAATTCATGCACCCGCAAATAATTTTTTAGTCCTCATTCTCAATTATCATCATGTCATCATCTACAATTAACAACGGAACACCATTGCCAACCCAGTATTATTCTTGGCAAAACTATCGTTGTGCTTACGAAATTCATCAACCTCTCAATTCTCCAGCAGCGGGCATTCCTTTACTTTTAATTCATCCTATCGGTGTAGGTTTATCACGGCAATTTTGGCAACGATTTTGCCGAGAATGGTATGATAAAAATCACCAAAATTACATCTATAATCCCGACTTATTGGGATGTGGTGAAAGTGATATGCCAGCCTTAGCACATACGCCAATTAACTGGGCAAAACAGTTACAATACTTCTTGCAAACTGTAATTAAACAACCCGTTATTATCGTAGTTCAAGGAGCTTTATTACCAGTTGCTATTGAATTAGTAAAACTAGAAAAAGACTTAATTGCTGGGTTAGTCTTATCTGATCCTACCTCTCGTCCAGTTATTACTAAAACTGCCCCCAAATGGCAACAAAACTTACTTTGGAGTATTTTCAAATCTCCTATAGGTAATGCCTTTTTTCGCTATGCCCGTACTCGCAAATTTTTACATTCTTTCTCATCTGAAAAATTATTTGCTCTTGGGGAAAACGTTGATGATGAATGGCTAAATACTCTCATGGCAGATGCTAAAAATATGAATGGGCGTTATGCTGTGTTTGCTTTTTTAGCCAGATTTTGGCAAAGGGATTACAGTCATGATATCGCCTCAATTCCTCACCGCACATTATTAGTTGTAGGAGAAAAAGCTCGCGGCATTAGTAAAGAAAGTAAACCAGAAACTCCTGATGAAAGATTAGCATATTATTTGAATTGCTTACCTCAAGGTCAGGGAGTAAAAATCATTGGCAAGAATGTTATGCCCTATGAATATACTCAAGCATTTGTTGAGGTAGTATCACCATTTATAGATTCTATTTCAAGCGCTATTTAAAATTTCATTATTTATTCACAGTAGGAGTTAAGCTGATTAAATCATCAATATTTCGTTTCATTGTTGTGCAAATTGCGTCCAAAGGTAAATCATTTTCGTCATAACCAAAGGGATTTTCAATTTCTAACCCAATGGCTTCAATACCTAACAACGTAAAGCTAACCAAAGCAGAAATTAACCCAGTCCACCAGTCCAGACTCTGGACGATTTGAAATGGCAATAGGAAGCAATACAGCAATAATAATTGTTTGAGGTGAATAGCATAAGCCAGCGGCATTGGTGTTCTTAAAATTCGTTCACAAGAACCTAAATTATCTACTAACAGATTTAATAATTCCTGCATAGATGTCAGTTGATAACTATTAATATAATTACGGTTATATTGCTGTTGTAAATAATCGCTAATCCAAAAGGCAATCTCTAAAGGCGGATTATTGATAATCTTCAGAGTGATGTATTTAGAATCTGGCATTAATGCTTCTAAATCACTACTTATAGGTTCACTTCGTAAATGTAGTTTTGTCGCTATGGCAAAACCTACAAGTAAGTTTAAAGCCTCAATTTTATGATCTTTATCTTCTGGTTCTTTTTCATCAATAGATACCCAAATTTGTCGAGCTAAATTACGGATAGTATTGACTATTGCCCCCCAGCATTTTCTCCCTTCCCAAAAACGTTCATAGGCTGTATTAGTACGAAATACTAATAACAAACCCAAAACTATACTAGGAATAACACTCCCTAAAATTGGTTGAGAAACGGGAATTTTTAAATGATAAAGTATAGAAATTAAAACTCCAAATGCACCGCACAAAAGCACCCGTTTGTAAATCGCCGCAATAACTGATCCTTTTATTTGTAAAGCACTTTCAAACCAGGGCAGTCTTTTCTCTAACATAAAATCCTTTGATACATCCAAGATGAGATAAAATATACAAAAAATTGTGAGATATAACCATACTTAATTAAAAATCCTTAACTAAAACCTAAGTTTTCCATAAGTTTAGTTAAAGAAATACCATGTATTTTGGCTAATTCTGCCATATATTCTATACGTTGCGCTTGTAGTTTATCTATCTGTTCTCCCAGATATAATAATGCTTGATATTCTTCTTTTGTTAATATTTCTACTTCTCTTTTATTTATTAACTTTTCATTATTATTATCTGTGGTATCTTGATATGGTTGCAAAAATAATTGTGCTTCATTTTTGAGCAAACAAGCTGCTTTTTTATGAGTACGCAAAACTACAAGTTGACAAACAAACTGCTCTAAATTTGGTTGGGTTAACTGTTCAACGGCGTTTAGGAGTTGTTCTGAAGATAATTGGACTTCAACGTTTATGCTTGGCATCTTTTTTAACTTACCAGCTATGTTGCCAATATCTTATCAAGTTTTTGGTATTTTCACCAATAAAAAATCAGTGTAATGGTATGGCTTTCTGGTAACTATGAAAACCTTGCAATTTATGATTGTTGCATGGCTTTTTTCCTTCTGACTACTGGGTTTTAAGCAAAGCTAAACTGTTAGCAGACCCTATTTTCAAGTCAGTCGTGGAGAAAATTAACAGAAAAATCAGTTGTGTAATTAGTTCTGTTCGATTACTTATAATTTGTATGGAGCTAAGCGGATTCGAACCGCTGACCCCCTCAATGCCATTGAGGTGCGCTACCAACTGCGCTATAACCCCGAAATCCTAATTCACTAAGCACAAAGGCTTATTGGTTAGTTTTTATTTGTGTCTTTTGTGAATTATATATCAATTGATGCCAATTCAGTCAAGATATTTATATTAAGAAATGTTAATTGACACTCTCAGATATAAAGACACTGAGATTCTTTAATCAATGAGCCAACTTACAATTGCTGGATTACTCCAACAAAAACAGAGGTCGATTCTCCTAAAGCGTTAATTCCGGTATGCCCTACCGTACTCGATTTTTGTATTTCATTTTTCACCAAATTTAGCTTTCCTAAACTGCAATACTGTTATGTATGACTACGCACTCAACCAAATTAGTTAAGTTTTTACGTTGTTTAGTTATACTTAAATTCTAGAATCTTTAAAACTGTATCACACCTACTGTTACTAGTCAAGAGCTTGAGCGAATAAATTCGCCCGTGTCGCTTATATCTCAGCACTAAAGTAACTGAGCTTTACGCTTACCGAGTAATCTTGTAATTAATTAACATTCACATTTCTCGCAATCAGTAGGTTGGTGTTAAAAATTGTGGTTATTACAGGGGAACAGGGAACAGGGAACAGGGAATAGGGAATAGGGAATAGGGAATAGGGAATAAAAATTACCCAACTTCCTTCTTCCTTCTTCCTTCTTTCTAACTCCTGAACTCCTGAACTCCTGAACTCCTGACTCCTTGATTCGCTAACCTAACTTAGCAATTTCACTTTCCATGAATTTAGCAATCTGGCTAAGTTTTTCTGATGAGTTGGTTTCCATGTAAACTCTCACCAAAGGTTCTGTCCCAGAAGGACGCAGCAACACCCAGCTACCCTCTTCTAAATACAGTTTAATACCATCTTTTCTTCCCACCTCTTTCACCTTAATTCCTGCCACTTCTGAAGGCGGATTTTGGGTATAAGAGTTGATGACTGCGACTTTGTGATCTTCCGTTAGGTGTAAATCCAAGCGATTGTTATATAGTGGTCCATCAGCTTCGGCGATCGCTTCCTGTACCAACTGACTCAAAGGCTTACCTTCATAGGCGATCGCCTCAGCTACTAGCATATCTGCTAAAACCCCGTCTTTTTCAGGAATATGCCCAATGATACTTAAACCACCGGATTCTTCTCCACCAATCAAAACGGCGGTTTCCCGCATTTTCTCGCCAATGTATTTAAAACCTACCGCAGTTTCATAAATTTGCAAGCCATACTTGGCAGCGAAATTATCTAATAAGTGCGTAGTTGCCACAGTGCGAACAATTGCCCCACTCTTACCCTTGTTTTTTATCAAATGTCGTGCTAGAACTAACAGCACTGTATTGGGAGTGAGGACATTACCCTGTTCATCAACAATACCAAAGCGATCGCTATCACCATCGGTAGCCAAACCTAAATCCGCATGATCAGCCCTCACGGCTGCCACCAACTCAACTAACTGTTCCCCTTTGGGTTCAGGCATACCACCGCCAAACAGCACATCTCGCCAATCGTGGAAACTTTCTAATTGACAACCACAGTGTTGCAAGACTTCATCTAAATAGCCCCGTGAGGTAGAATAAAGGGCATCATACTTGACCTTTAAATTTGCACTTTTAATTTTTTCCACATCCAACAAGGTGTAGATAAAATTTAGATAATCGGGCTTGGGATCAAAAGTAGAAATTGTCCCAGATGGGTTACTTCCAGGTAACTCGTCCGATGCTGTTTCTATGTTGGCGACAATAGTATCAGTAATTTCTGGAGTTGCCGGACCTGCATAATCGGGAATATATTTAATCCCACAATAGGGTGCAGGATTATGACTAGCAGTAAACATCAAAGCCCCTGCGGAATCGAGCAGGCGGGCATTGTAGGCAATTACTGGGGTGGGACAATCCCGATCAGTAATTTTTACATTCCAGCCCAAATCCGCCAAAACTGCGGCAGATGACCGGGCGAACTCGTCAGCTAAAAACCGCGTATCGTAGGCAATTAAAACAGGTTTGTCCTTACTATAGGCAGTTTCCAGATAACTAGCGATCGCTCTCGTTACTTTCCGCACATTGGGAAAAGTAAAATCATCAGCAATAATTCCGCGCCATCCATCAGTACCAAACTTTATCTTACCGGAATTGCTAGGGTTACTCATATTGCCACTCTCTCCCGTGCATGATTATTGCTATTTACTATTAGGAAGCATCCCGCAAAGCTGTGGAACAGCCACTAAGCCGCAAGTATCCCCAAGGTAATTTCTCTCACTCTACATGAGCAATGTCAACCCCCGATAGACCCTTTGTTAGTTACCACCTTTGGTCTTTATTTGCCCCCAGCCGGGGACAGGAACATTGGCATTGCCAAATGAGAAGAGGATTTATCAAAGCGCGACAACATGAACCCGAAGTTAAAGCTTTATTGACAACAGCCACCCCACCCCAGCGCATTGGCATTCTTGCCCAAAAAGGTGTGTATGAGTTTCATCGTCATTTGCATTGGTTAACTCAGGTTGATGGTGTGGAAAAAGTGGCGAGGTTGTTGGGATTGAGTCAGACTCATGAAACAGTTAAATATCGGGTATTACAAATTTTGAGAAAATATCAAAATGCCCCATTATTATTAGGTAAGCGGATTCTGGAATTAACTGCGGGTGATGAAGGTTTTCCTAAACCGATTGTGATTGAAAAACAAGATTATTGCTTTCGGTTATATGCCGCTATGGACTGTATATTTATTGAGTCTGATAGCACCTTACATATTTTAGATTTTAAAACTGGTAGATCGGCTTTTGACCACAGACAAGCACTAGTTTATTTACTCGCAGCCCGTTATCTTTATCCTGGCAAACCCGCAGTTGCCTCTTTTTATAATTTGGAAGTTTGCAAAAAATCGGAATTAATTACTATTAGCAATAGTGAATTTAAAGATTTGGAATCGGAGTTAGCAAATATTGCCCATCAACATCAAGAAGATTTACAACAATACGAAGCTAAAAATAGTAACTTTAGTCAAATATTTCCCCCAAATCCGGGAAACCATTGCCGTTTTTGTGCTTTCAATTCTATCTGTGAATTCGCTGATTTAAAACTACCAAAATCTTATTCAATGCCAATTACAAAATCTCACCCTTCTCCCACATCTTCTTAGTATTATTTGGTGATTTGGAAAGTGAGGTCAAAAAGAGATTGCCAGAGGTTGAGTTGCACTATATTTGAGATTGGAAAAGAAATTGGCAGTAAAATGATAGTTTTGAAAATGACTCCAGAAGAATTGCTTGGTAGCTACCTCCAAGGGAAGCGTGACTTTCGAGGAATCAAGTTGATCCAATCTCCGTTTGATGTCGAAGGAAACGAAATTGACTTGCGGGGGTTGTGTTTGCGAGATATTAACTTCAGTGGAGCCTATTTAAAAAAGGCTGATTTTACTGAAACTGATTTGAGCGGAGCCAATTTGCTTGGATCTGTTTTGGAACAAGCTTGTTTCAGACGTGCTATTGTTAGGGATGCTAATTTGTATTCCGCTAATTTGCGCTGGTGTGATTTAACCGAAGCTGATTTGAGAGGAAGTGTCCTCGATCATATCAATGCTACTTGCGCTTACTTCGATAGAGCAATCAACATTGGAGCGATGGAATATGCTATTTTGGCTGATGCCAGCTTTCAAGATGCTCATATCCCTGATCAACTTATTTGTCGTGGCGGAAATTTGATTTGGAGAACTGTTATGCCCGATGGCACCATCAAACTTGGACCTCAATATGGAGATGGGGAAGGTAGATAGTTTGTAGGTTGGGTTGACGCAAGGAAACCCAACATTGACGACAAATATCTCACCACAAATTTCTAAAATAATTCACAACCATAATTAACTGTACAAATCTTTCTGCATTATCAATCTCCGCCTCAATTATTGATAATTTTGTCAATGTAGCTTTTTGTGATTTAGGTTTCAGCTAGTTGTTCTATGGGGCGGTTGGTGATTTGGAAAGTGAGATTAAAAAGGAAGTGCCAGAGGTTTAGTAGGTTGTCGTTGGATATTTTAATTAACGTAAAAGTTGAATTATGGATATTGAAGAATTGGTAGTTCGATACGATGAGGGAGAGCGGGACTTTAATGGTATTAGACTTTACGTTGGAGATAATGACCTCAAAGGGATCAATTTGCAAGGAATTAAGCTGCGTGGTGCTGATCTCCTTGATGCCAATCTCGCTGGTGTCAATCTCACTAGAGCCGATCTCACTGGAGCCATTTTGAGGGGAGCGAATTTGGAAGGTGCTATCCTCAGAAAAGCTGAATTGTATTCTGTTAATTTGTTCTGGTGTTGTTTGGTTGAAGCTGATTTGACTGATGCCGTCTTGACTCACATGAATGCTACTTGTGCCAATTTCCGAAGTTGTAAGCTGCCTAGTTTTGGTTTCTCCCGTGCTATTTTGATTGATACTAACTTCCAAGATGTCAATATTTCCAAAGATGTTATCTGTCGCCACGGAAATTTGATTTGGAATACTATCATGCCCGATAGGACTATCGAACATGGTCCCTATATGGGTAGTTTCCCCGGTCGTTGACGCAAGGAAACCCAACATTGACAACAAATATCTCACCACAAATATCTAAAATAATTCCCAACTATAATTAACTGTACAAATCTTTCTGCATCATCAATATCCGCCTCAATTATTGATGATTTTGTCAATCTAGCCGTCGGTGATTTGGAGAGTTATGCTACCGGAGAAAAAATTTCCATGCCCAATTAGAAAATAAACCTTAATTACGGGTATTATATGGTTGAGGCATTCCTCATGTTAATAGTCTAAAAGTCCATTTTTTAATTCCCGGAGCTATTCAATGTCAATTTATGTCGGTAATTTATCCTATGAGGTTAGAGAAGAAGACCTCAAACAGACGTTTGCAGAGTATGGAACTGTTAAAAAAGTTCAACTACCTATTGACCGGGAAACTGGGCGTGTAAGAGGTTTTGGCTTTGTAGAAATGGAATCAGATGCGGAAGAAGAAGCCGCAATTGCTGCACTTGACGGCGCTGAATGGATGGGACGTAACTTGAAGGTTAACAAAGCTAAACCCAAAGAAGATCGTGGTGGTGGTGGAAGACGGGATGGCGGCGACGGTGGCGGCTATTCTCGCCGTTACTAAGTTTTAGCATCCACAATCAATCATAATTTTATCAAGACACACACAATATGTGTCTTTTTTAAGTCCTATAGCGGATTTTATCTGAGTGCTGATATTGTAGTTAAGGAACAAGTTCATTTTTTAATTTTCGGAGCTATTCAATGTCAATTTACGTTGGTAATTTATCCTATGATGTTACAGAGAATGACCTGAATGGGGTTTTCGCAGAATATGGAACTGTTAAGAGAGTTCAACTACCTACTGACCGGGAAACTGGTCGGAAAAGAGGTTTTGCCTTTGTAGAAATGGGAACAGAGGCAGAAGAAACAGCCGCAATTGAAGCGCTTGACGGTGCTGAATGGATGGGACGTAACTTGAAGGTTAACAAAGCTAAACCCAAAGAAGATCGTGGTGGTGGTGGTGGACGAGGTGGATATGGTGGTGGTGGACGCGATCGCTACTAATATTTTGCCATTAAAACTTTAAGTACCATATTTTGAGGACAGAGGAAATCTCTGTCTTTTTTAATATATATAAAAACGCTTCAAATCAGGAGTAAGGAGAAAGAATCATGTAGAATTTAAAAAAGTGGTTGATTTTTGATAATATCAACATTTATTGCTGGCACATTATCAACATTGAATCCCCTCGGAAATCATTGATTTATAAAGGGTTTATATTTATTCAGCAAGCCCTATTTAGTTTTAACAAAATCTCTTAAAGAATGATAAATCAATCCCACCAAAATTAATACTAAAAGCAATATTCAATTGTTCCAAAGTTCCCACTAACCAGCCAACAGTCTCAGTAGTGGAAGCTTCATAGTGATTAAACAAAATTGCAAATTTTCTTTCTAAATATGGTTTAACTTTTCCACAAATCAGGACAATTTTTAATAATAAGCCCATTGTGGGGACTGTTCCTTGATTACTAATTAAATCTAAGAAAACAAAGTGCTGTGGTGATGATTGGTTATTAACAACTAAAAAGTTTAATAAATTACTGCAAGTTCTTACTAATAACAAGTCATTAACTTTTTGCTCATCGGCTTGAGGTAAAATGTCTTGTAAATATCTATATAATTTTTGGTTGAATTGTTTTCTCCCGTATTGCTTGTCTACAGACAATATCAAATATTCATATAAATCATCCTTAAAATTACGAAAATTTTTCGCTTGTCCGCCATATTTTATGAACTGTTGGGCAGATTCATGATATGTATTGCCACGTTCAACTTTACCAACAAAATGTTTTAATGTGGTATATAATTCACCATCAGTTAATAATGTAGGATTATCTATGGGGCGCAAAATTCTATTGGCTTCAGCAGTTGAAGTATTTTGCAATGACTGAATTTGCCGTACTTTATAAGTTACATATTGTGATAAATCAATTTCAAATTTCTTTTGTACTTGTGATTGAAAGTGTCTAACAGTTTCTTTTTGTTCAATAGTAGAGTCGTCGTTCATTAAACAATGTTCATACAGATAAGGGTAACGACGAATTAATGTCATTAGAGGCTGATTATCTTGCCTTTTGGCTACAGGATAAGTCTCATTGACTACTTGAGTAAATCTCTGTAAAATTAAATATTGTTCGCTGCTGACAAACTGTTTAACTAATTCCCGTAAACGGCTGATTTCGCGGCAACGTAAATTGTTAACTTTATAAGTTGTAGGTATAGCATGAAATAAATCTATCAAATCAGCGATCGCACTATTTAGCAAGGGTTTCATGTGCCAGTAGTTGATGAGAATATGGCAACAGCGGTTCAGGAAGAACTGAAATTCTTCAGATGCGTTCTTAGATCCGGTAATTTTGTCTAAAATTGAGATAATTTCTGGTTCAGGATAATTCGCTCTTTCAATAAATAATGCCCGAAATCTGTCCAACATTTGGTTAGGAGATTCTTTTCGCACTAAGTTGAGTAAGTGTTGATAGATTAACTGTTCTTCATGATAACAGTCATGGTAATGGTGATCATAGTCCAATTTTCGGCCAATTAATTGCGTCGAATGTGCTTGGGGAACTGTTTTATCTGGGTTAAGATCAATTTTGTTTCTCACTTTTGTTTCTCACTTTTCATTACCGACAACCTGGAATCAATGTAATTTTTTATATGTTTTTATAACTATTAACCGTATAATCTCGGCTATATTGTTGTCTTTTAATTTGCAACAGTTTAATTTAATACTGCTGCGGACATCCTACCACATAACCTATGACTTCACTGAGAGATAAACATGAAGTGGACATAAATTTTTACTACTTAATCTTAAATTTTTAATCAAGAAACATCAGTGACTATGATCACCAAAAAATAGTAATCCTAAAATTTGGTATAAATTTGAAAATTTTGTGTGTTTTATCTTTCACCAAAGTCAGTATTTGGAAAATCTAGCAGGAGAAAAACACCGTTGGGGCGGGATTTTCATGATTAATTGATGTTTTGGCGACTTTAGTAGTTATTGTTACTCATCTTTTGATGGGGTGCTAATTTCTAAATAGGCAACTTTGGCGGCGGCTTGTTCAGCGGCTTTAATGGAGCGTCCTTTGCCTTGTCCTAACATTTTTTCATGTAGCCAAACTTCAGCAAAGAAGCGTTCATGCGTGCGGTGGGGTTGACTGACTTCTAAAACTCGATATTCTGGCAGGACTTTGAATTGTGCTTGAGTCCATTCTTGCAAGGCGGCTTTATAATTGAGTCTGGCAGGATCTAGACGAATTTCTGTGGTTAGTTGCTGAAAATGAGGATCTAACCAAGGACGAATCAGGTTAAGATTGTTGGTGCTAAGATACAGCGCCCCTAAAACCGCTTCAAAAGAATCTGCTAATCGTGATTCTTGACCAACATGATCAGCGGTGGCACTACCAGCTACCAATAGGTATAACTCTAAACCATATTCTCTTGCTAGTTGGGCAAGAATGCGATCGCTCACCAACACTGAACGAATAGCCGCAAAATCACCGACCGAACAATCAGCATAATGTTCCCATAATACCACAGCCGCCACAAGACGCACCACCGCATCGCCAACAAACTCTAGTTGTTCATAGTTGGCAATATCAGAGACGGTAGGATGAGTTAGTGCCAAATCCAATAATTGCCATTTTATTGGTGCGTTGGTTGACAAACCAAACTTTTGGACTAAACTTTCAAGCTGCCGTTGACGGCGGGGATAAACGCTGGACATTAGGTAAGTGTGGAACAAAGGGATAATAACTATTAACTTAGCATTAAATTATAAAGTATAAATACAAGTTATTTTCTCCCTAAAAACTTACTATGTCAATAGTGTCATAGCTTCAACTAGTAGTCTGTCAACCCAAAAATGACGGGTAAAGGCAAGTAGGGGGAGAAGAGGGGGTAGGGGAAGTAGGGGAAGGAAAACAGAAGTTTTTTCCTATCATTACCCGTCAAATTTATTTTGACGAACTACTAGTGATCGGCTCATATTAAACCCGAATCACAAAGCAATGAGCAGGGAGTAAAAGAAATATTTCTTACCAATTACCCATTACCTATGACCAATTACCTATTAACAATTGATTTTTGGCAAGGTTGCGTTAGAATGATAATCAAGAGAAATTTTCTGGAACTGCATTGACTGACTTGATTCACTACCTGCGATTATCACAGAAAAGCAAAGATATAAGAGTGTAACTTCTAAGATTGTATTCCAGACCAACTCTGCTGCTGATTACAAACCACTCTCTCTAGCTACCTTGTGAATCAATCACTAACAATAGCTTTCGTCAACTTCTCCATTGACTGATACATTTTATCCCTTAAATAAGACTTGCTTTGATTGCGGGCTTTTATGCAATTGCTACAAATGCAAGTGTGTTTAATTGTAAAAAATACCACTTAAGTATTGACAGAGATTACAACCCTGCTAAGATTCTTGTCAAGATGACTCGGTGAGTTATCTGCACCTAACTAGACTTTCTAGTAAACGCACGGATAGTGAATCCAGTGCTAAAGGCAGATTTTCCTCCGTCAGCAGATGGTAAACCCCAAGAGAAACCGTGTCTAGACGCGGAGGTTTTCCAGAGAGTCTGTGCTATTTAGGTATAGTCAACCTTCCCTGATGAAATGTTAACTTTGAAACAGATATCTACGGATATCCAAAGTTTAAATAGCAGCGTATAGTAGGGGAAATCAGCCAAGGGCGGTTGATGGAAGTTCTTAAACTATATGCAGCTATTCAGGAATAATCCGGCGTGTAAACGCAATCACAGTATCATTAGCTCTTCATAACTTTGCAGAGCTACTCAAATTGGAAATTTTTATTACTAGTAGCGTCTTGTAGCAGCGACCGTCAGGACAAGCGGGATAACAAAGAAATTCCTGGTAATTCCCAGCGGTGCTGCCAATTTTTGAGGAAATTGAATGCCAAAACAAATTATCATCGCGGAGCAGCATCAAATTGCTGCCGTATTTTCAGAAGATCAAATACAAGAACTCGTTGTAGCTACGGGTCATCATCAAATTGGTGATATCTATTTAGGTGTAGTTGAAAATGTCTTACCTGGGATAGATGCGGCTTTTGTCAATATCGGTGATCCAGAACGCAACGGGTTTATTCACGTCACTGATTTAGGTCCATTGAGACTGAAACGTAGTGCAGCAGCGATTACAGAACTGTTGACACCACAACAAAAAACCTTAGTGCAGGTAATGAAAGAGCCAACCGGATCAAAAGGTCCCAGGCTCACAGGTAATATCACCTTACCTGGACGTTATGTAGTGTTAATGCCCTATGGACGGGGGGTAAATTTATCGAGACGGATTAAGAGCGAAAGTGAACGGAACCGGCTGAGAGCTTTGGCTATTTTGGTGAAACCAGCAGGGATGGGGTTGCTGGTACGCACAGAAGCAGAAGGTAAGCCAGAAGAAGCCATTATTGAAGATTTGGAAGTGCTGCAAAAGCAGTGGGAAATTGTGCAACAAGAAGCAGTGACTTCTCGTGCGCCGGCGCTACTGAATCGTGATGATGACTTTATTCAGCGCGTGCTTCGGGATATGTATGGTAGTGATGTGAATCGCATTGTTGTTGATTCCAGCACTGGCTTAAAACGGGTGAAACAGTATTTACAAAACTGGAGTGGTGGACAAACACCGCAAGGATTATTAATTGATCATCACCGCGATCGCTCTCCCATTTTAGAATATTTCCGGATCAATGCCGCTGTCCGTGAAGCCCTCAGACCGAGAGTAGATTTACCATCAGGCGGTTATGTCATCATCCAACCGACAGAAGCCTTAACCGTCATAGATGTGAACTCCGGTTCATTCACCCGTTCGGCAACTGCTAGAGAAACAGTGCTGTGGACAAACTGTGAAGCAGCAGCGGAAATTGCCCGTCAGTTACGGTTGCGAAACATTGCTGGTGTGATTGTGGTTGATTTCATTGATATGGAATCCCGTCGTGATCAAATGCAAGTTTTAGAACACTTTAACAAAGCTCTTAAAGCAGATAAAGCTCGTCCCCAAATTGCCCAACTGACTGAATTAGGTTTGGTGGAACTGACTCGGAAGCGTCAAGGCCAAAATATTTATGAATTGTTTGGCGAAACTTGCCCTACTTGCGGCGGTTTAGGACATACCGTCAGATTACCTGGAGAACTGGAAAACCGTCTGCCTATCCCGGCTGCGGACATCCCAGAGCGGTTTGTACCCATGCCGCAAAGGGAATCTCGTCCACCTGCACCCACTACTCGCATCCCTGATATCGGTAGTCTGCCACAAGTGACACCAAAAGATGTCTATGATGGCTTTGGTGATGGATTTGAAACTGAACCGGAATTTAGTTCTCTGCATCTGATCAATCATCCTAGTTACCAAGAATTAAATGATAAGCGTCGTACCCGTACCCGCCGTAGTCGCATTGGCGTAAATGGTGCTAACGGTAAAGATGAATCTCGCTTACCTACTAATCCTCTAGCTTTTGTTAATGATTCAGATTTGGACTTAGAAGAACCTGAATTACCAATACCAGAAATTTCTCCCCCAACTATTAATAAATCAGGTTGGACGGAAAGACCGGAACGGACAAAGGTAAAATTAGATCCGATTAAGGTAGAACCACCGGAGGTAATTACTGTAGAAATGTCAGCAAAGGAACAGGATACATTTGCTGAAATGGGAATTTCTCCTTTACTCAAGTTAGATCGGGAGGGAAAAAATCCCAGATCGGTGATTATTAATGTTGTACAACCAGGAGAATCACCTAGTGAAGCACCTGAAGTTATCCCCGAACCAATTGTTACTGAAAAAACACTTCCTGAAGTTGTCACTATTAAACTACCGACACCAAAATTTGAGATAGAAGAAGATTCATCCTTTCCACCATTAGTAATATTTCCAGAATTGACAATAATTCCCGAAGAAAAAGCAACTAACCCTGAAGGAAAAATAGAGCCTGAGAAAGAAACTAAAGTTGAAGAAAAAACGGAAACTGAAAAAGAAATAGAATCTGACGGTAATAGTAGTTCTATTCCTAATCGTCGTCGTCGTCGTCGTTCATCAGCCTTAGATACAGATGGTTTCGGACTGTGATTTTGATGATTTGTGTTATTTGTGTGATTAATTAATTGATGAATCAGTTAGGTAAATCAAATCAATTACATAAATCATAGTTTCAATTAATTATCTGCATCAAATAAATCAAACAAATCATAGTTTAGACAATGGGAGATATTAAACCTGCATCCTGGGATAATTCGAGTTGGTTAGAGTTTTCTACTTACTCAAATATGCAGGGTGCAGTTGGGGGTGTAGATGAGGTAGGAAGAGGCGCTTTATTTGGGCCTGTGGTGGCAGCGGTTGTTATATTACCAGTAGATGCTTTATCAATCCTGATGTTAGATAACATTAAGGATAGTAAAAAGTTGTCTAGTTCTCGGAGAACTAAACTGGCTCAAAAAATTGCCACTTTGGCTGTAGATTGGAGAATTGGTTATGCGACGACTGCGGAAATAGATGAGTTGAATATTTTACAGGCAACTCTTTTGGCAATGAGGCGGGCTGTTTTGAAGTTGCGGGTAAAGCCTGAACTGTGTTTGATTGATGGGAATCAGTTGGTGAAGAATTTACCAATACCTCAAGAAACAATTGTCAAAGGTGATGAGCGATCGCTTAATATTGCCGCAGCTAGTATCATGGCTAAGGTTTGGCGTGATGATTTGGTGCAACGGTTAGCGTTAAAATATTCGTTGTATGATTTAGAAAAAAACAAAGGTTATGGAAGTCCGCGTCATTTACTGGCGCTTCAAAAATACGGACCTTCATCTTTACATCGTCGTTCTTTTCGTCCTTGCCAAATTCCATCTTAAAATTACTCAAAATTTAAAGTTGGTAATATGACTCCTGACTCTTGACTCCTGACTCCTGCTGTATGATCAATGTCGTTATTTTGAGTTTGGGAGATTACCCAATGACGATAATCTGCTAAGAGGTGATGTAACAATCTTTGCTTAATTGTTAGTAAGACACTTTTGAGCAATCCATTTCCTGTAGTTTCTAAAATTGATTTGGGTGTAAAGGAAAATGGTTGTGGTATGTCTACTAAAACTTCCAAATCAGCTTTCCCTTGCAAGTGAGTTTCACCATTGAGTTGAACTGGTGACAAATAACCTTTTAAATTCAGCGAAAACCTTTCGTTAATATACTCAAAACCCAGTATTTCACAACCGAGCGATCGCAAATAAATTGTCCCGCTGGCATCTGCCCAAACTCTCATGTCTACCGTTGGTTGAATACTCAGTGACATAAAAGATAGAGGACGCATTTTTAACCGAAAAACTTCGTCAGAAAGTTGTTGAATTCTTGTATTATCAACTAAGGCATTAACTAAACGTTGAGGCTGCCGTAGGTAGTGTTGAATAGGAATAGATTGCTTAGGAACGGAAATTTCCACCGATTGCGAGGCAATAAACTTAGTAACCATGAGCAAATTAAACCATTTGTTTTTTCATTTTAATATTTTTTAACAATTTAAATTGCCAAAAATCTAACTTTTAATTTATTATTCATCAAATTCGCCAAATTTAACAGTATGAATCAGAAAATCGCTCATTTAGGGCCACCAGGAACTTATGCCGAACAAGCGGCTTTTTTTTATCTTAACTGGTTAAAAGCCCATCCAGAAATTAATTCTCAAAAAAGCTTTGAATTATGTCCATATTCTACCATTGCTCAGTCCTTACAAGCTATAGCAGACAAAGAAGCAGAAATAGCTGTTGTCCCGGTGGAAAATTCTATTGAAGGTAGTGTCAACATGACAATGGATAGCTTATGGCAATTGGGGAATTTAAAAATTCAGTTAGCTTTAGTTTTGCCGATTCAACATACATTAATTTCCTATGCCACAAAGTTAGATAATATTAAAACTGTTTATTCTCATCCTCAAGCGTTAGCACAATGTCAAGGATGGATAGCACAATTTTTGCCAAATGTCAATTTAATTCCTCGAAATTCAACCACTGAAGCACTACAGGGATTAGAAGAGGAGGTGACGACAGCAGCTATATCTTCTAGTCGGGCGGCACAATTGTATAATTTACCTATTCTTGCTAGAGGGATTAATGATTATCCAGAAAACTGTACTCGGTTTTGGGTAGTTAGCACAGAGGAAAATTATCCCATTGATTGTACTCATACATCTTTGGCTTTTAGCGTGCCAGCTAATGTACCAGGTGCATTAATGAAAGTATTGTCAGTATTTGCTAGTTTAGGTATTAATCTGAGTCGAATTGAATCGCGTCCGACAAAACGTTCTTTAGGAGAGTATTTATTCTACTTGGATGTTGAAGCGGATGTAAATGCACAAATCATGAAATCTGCTTTGGAAGAGGTGCAGAATTATACAGAAATTTTGAAAATTTTTGGTAGTTATAGTGTGTTACCGATTAGTTTATGATTGGGGACTGGGGACTGGGGACTGGGGACTGGGGACTGGGGACTGGGGATTGGTGAAAACTATTTTCTTCCTTCTGACTCCTGACTCCTTCTTCTTCATCCTGACTCCTGACCCTTCGACAAGCTCAGGGCATCGCTCCTGACTCCTGACTCCTGACTCCTGACTCCTGTAATAGTGTAAAAATATATAGAATATTCTGCAAATATCCATTACATTACTGTTTAAAATGCCAAGTTTTCCGACTTCTACCTTAATGCAAATATCTATAGCGCCAAAACTTTGTCAACCTTTAAAGATTGTCGCCTTGGGGGATAGCTTAGTATATGGATACGGTGATCCAGAGAAAGGTGGTTGGGTGGAACAATTGCGACGGTGGTGGATGTTACCGGATAGTGTGGGTCATGTGCTTTATAATTTGGGAGTAAGGGGCGATCGCACACAGCAAATATGCCAACGTTTAGAAGTGGAATTTCGTCACCGGGGAGAAATCCGCAATCGTGTTCCTGACTTGATTATTTTGTCTGTGGGTGTTAACGATACACCTCGGTTAAGAAGTCCTAACGGCAGAAATTACACAGATTTTGGTCAGTTTGAATCAGAAATCGCCACATTGCTGGATCAAGCTCAAAAACTCTGTCCTGTGCTGTTTGTGGGGATGGTTCCCGTAGACGAAAGCAAAATGCCCTTCCTTGATTGTTTATTTTATAATCATGCCGACCAATACCGCTACAAAGAAGCAACACGACAAGCTTGTGAACAAAGACAAATTCCCTATTTAGATATTTTTGATCAATGGATGCAGCGGAGTCAAGAATGGAGAAGCGATCGCATCACCAGCGACGGACTGCACCCCAACACCCTGGGTTATCAGGACTTATTAGAAGCCGTACTCAACTGGAAAGAAATATCTCAATATCATTGTCAAGCTGATTATCGGGCAGAATTACAGCAGGAGTTGAGATAAGTTGGCTGTCAGAAATGGCTAACGCCACGCTTCGCTATCAGGATGTCCAGGATTAAAAGATGAACAGAATAAAAACAGGGATTTTACAGCACTTCCCGATGTTATGAGGTACAAATGGCAGAGTTTGGGTTTATGGTCATTGTAAACCCCTGCCCCCCAAAAATCTACCCGATTAACCCTCCCGTACCGCTACCGTAAAAAGATATTTTGATAGTAGAAAAATATTTCTCAACGACGCTATAATAAAAAAATCTATACTTCAGTCACTGACTCAACCCTAAAGGGATTGAGCTTGTAAAGAACAAACTTTACGACGCAAGCAGCGACTAGCCCATTGAGACTAATCCTGATACGCACTTCCGAATACTTCCCCAGTTTGGATTATCTGCAAGACTGTTTGTTAAGTCGTTGGTTAAAGACAAGACATTTTGGATTAGTTGGGCGAGGGGACTTGAACGGGTTTGCTGGTTCCCGGGATTATATCCATTCAAAAATCAGCATTTAAATACCACAGTGAATAAATTCACTCGTGTAGCTTCCCTCTCAGGGCTAAAGCCACTGAATTTCCCGCATACCGCGAGGTTTTATGAAAAAAATAGAAATAGAACTAGATCAAGAAACTTATGACAAAATACAACAACTAACCCAGACTAATCATTGTCAAATCTCAGATTTAATTAAAGCAATGATTGAGCAATTGACTCAACCAGAAATCCTCAACGATTCATTTATTGGCAAATGGTCAGATGATGCAGAATTAGTTGATCAAATGGTTGAAGATATGTTAAAACATAGAACCTAAAAAATGCCAAATTAACAGTGAAAAATAAGACTTTAATTGATACAGATATTTTGTCAGAAATTCGCAAAGGTAAAAATCCCCAAGTTATAGCTAAAGCGATTGCTTATAAAACTATTTTTAAACATTATACGATATCTGTAATTACAGTTTCAGAAGTTATCAAAGGATGGAGAAAATTAAACCGCAATGATCGGATTCAGGAATTTTTAATAGATTTACCACAAATGGAAATTTTATCTTTAGAACAAAAAAGTGCTGAATTATCTGGATTAATTTACGCTGATTTAGAAAAAACTGGACAAACTATAGGATTAGCAGATGTATTAATTGCTGCAATTGCTATAGAAAATAATTTAATTCTAGTAACAGGAAATACTAAACACTATCAAAAAATTCAATCATTAGGCTATCCTTTGCAATTAGATAATTGGAGAGATTGATTTAGAATCAGCCACTTCTGAGGGCGACAATGGGGTCTAACATAGCAGCTTGTCGGGCGGGAAAGACACCGAAAATTAAGCCTATGCTACCAGATATTGTCACAGCCACAGCGATCGCATATAGAGGAAATTGAGGAGTTAAAGGCGTGAAAAATGCCAAGGGGATAGTTCCCCCAACTCCTAAAATTATCCCCAGCAAACAACCAGAAAGAGATAAAATAATTGCCTCAATTAAAAACTGGGCTAAAATGTCATTTTGAGTTGCCCCAACTGCCTTACGTAAACCAATTTCTTGAGTGCGTTCAGTCACAGAAACTAACATTATATTCATAATGCCAATACCACCTACTAACAAAGAAATAGCAGCAATTAAAGCTAATAATAAAGATAAAATCCCAGTTACCTGAACTACCAACTCTTGAAACTTTTTATTAGCGAAAACAGCCACATCTTTTTTACCATGAAGTCGAGTCAGAATATTAGTAATTTGAAACCCAGCGGCGCGAACACTATCTCTATTTTTGGCAGTCACTAAAATATAACTAAGAGGAATATCAGATATTGATCTCCGTCCCACTAACTTATTAGCAAATGTTGTGAGGGGAACAATAGCAGTTTGATCCAGATTCTCCCCAGCAAATGCACCCTTCGATTGTAATAAACCAATAACTTGAAACGATATATTATTAATTAGAACTTCTTCCCCAACAGGATTTTCATCACCGAAAAGTTTCCGACTAGTTTCTGCACCCAAAACAGTGACTTGAGCCTGTTCTTGCTGTTGTATTTGTTTAAACATTCTGCCAGTGACAATAGTAAGATTCTGCACAGCAAGCAAATCAGAAGTAGTGCCTTTAACAGTAGTTGATGTTAACTTATTATTAAAACTAATTGACATTTTTTGCTCATCTACAGGCGCAACTTTACTAACACTAGGAACTTGAGCTTTAATTGCTTCTGCGTCTGATAATACCAATTGAGCATCAGGAAATTTCATCCCTTCATCATCTTCAAAAGTGCTATATACCGTCAGTTGATTTGCTCCAAAAGCCTCAAGTTTACCCAAAACGAGATTTTGTGCGCCCTGTCCAATCCCAATCATACTAATAACAGAAGCATTGCCAATAATTATCCCCAACATAGTTAATCCGCTGCGGAGTTTATTAGCAGCGAGAGTTGCAAAAGCCATGTTCACACTTTCTAACAAATTCATAAAAATAGAAATTTACTTCTTTAATTTACTTCCTTCTTTCTTCTTTCTTCGTGTTCTTCGCTCCTTCGTGGTTCATTTAATCAATATTCTTCCAGTAAAAAGAGAGTAGGCTAAGATCCATTAATACGATCAATACCATCAATTAATTGATTAGCTGGTGGTTGGATAAAAACTCGTTCACCTTCCGAAAGTCCGCCCAAAATTTGCGTTTTATCACCGGATGTAATTCCTACCTGTATGGGATGAAATTTGGCTTGATTATCTTTGTCTGGTAACAATACACCCACTTGCCCCTGCTTACCAGAAACTACCGCAGCCGAGGGAATTACCAAAGCATTGCGAATATCATTTACCAGAAAAGTTAACTTGACATTTAGTCCTACCTTGAGTTTATCTTGACCCGTTGCCAAAGCAATTTTGACTCGCATAAAAGTGATATTCTCTTCCTTAACTCCTCTGGGAGCAATCAATCGAACTTTCCCTTGAAAAACTTGATCAGGAAAAGCATCCAGCCGAATTTCTACAGGCTGATTTTTCTGAATTTGCGCCATATTTACTTCGGGAACTTTAGCTTCTATTTCCAAACCACTGGATAATTCGGCAATGGAGGCACTAGTTCCCCCTTCATTAGTAGAAACAGAAGTATTTGGAGTTACAAAGTCCCCCGCTTGGGCAAAACGTCGGGTAATTAAGCCAGCAAAAGGAGCGCGAATGAAAGTATTTTCTAACTGATTTTCGTAAAATTGTAATTGGGCAGTTGCTTGAGCTACTTCAGCACCAGCTTTGGTAATTTCCTCAGTCGGATAACCGGAAAGTAGTTTTTTGAGTTGTTGTTGAGCAGATATCAGACTAAATTTAGCTTGTTGTAAGTTATCCTTGGCACTTTTCTCTTCATTCAAAGCTGCATCTAAATCATCACGAGATATCGCCCCTTGAGATACA
Organism: Dolichospermum sp. UHCC 0259; assembly: GCF_009711935.1. GTDB lineage: Bacteria > Cyanobacteriota > Cyanobacteriia > Cyanobacteriales > Nostocaceae > Dolichospermum. The sequence continues at coordinate 39,317 of NZ_VIKX01000005.1, forward strand.
GGATATTGTCTACGCTTAACTCGTTGAGAGGCTAATACCAAGCGAGATTCAGCTTCCCGGATTTGGGCTGTGTATTTATTTACATCAGCTTGAGCGATCGCAATTTCTTCTGGTCTATAACCCTTCCGCTTTTCTTGTAAATCGGCTTTTGCCTTCCATAACAGCGCTCGATACTGATTCACCTGGGCTTGAAAGGCTTGACGCTCCATTTCGGCGACTAATTGTCCTTTTTGGACAGAACTACCTTCATCTACATAGAGTTTGGCAATTCGACCGGCTTCTCTTGGGCCAATATTAATTTTGCGAACTGGTTGCACGACTCCATTGGTTTTGATTTTAATGTTTAAGTTGCTGGTAGTGACAGGAACTGTTAAATCTGTAATATCTTTTTTGCTAGGTTGATACCAATAACTGAAGTAAGCAATACCAATTCCCAATAAACCAAATGCAGTCAGCCCAATTAACCAAGGAATCGGATTTTTGATGTTCATAGCTGCTGCATAGAATAATATTTCCAGAATAATTGAACGCAGATAAACGCAGATAAACACAGATAAATACGGATGAATTTTTTCTATTTCTCAAACTCCTACTCTCCGTGCCTCTGTGCCTCTGCGTGTTAGCGAAGCGGGGCGAAGCCTGAAAAAATCATACCTTCATTCCGTGCAGCCTCAGATGTAATTGATGTTACACCCCATACTGTTCTACCTGCATATTCCATAGGGACGTATATTCGCCTCCCAGTTGTAAAAGTTCTTGGTGAGTACCATCTTCAATTAAATGACCATCTTTGAGGACTAATATCCGGTCAGCCATTCGCACTGAGGCTAATCTGTGGGTAATGAGAATGGTAGTTTTTCCTTCCGCTAGTTCCACAAAGCGCAAGTAGAAATCACACTCGCTGCGGGGGTCTAGTGCTGCGGTAGGTTCATCGAGAAGGAGTATTTGGGCTTCTTTGCGGACAAAGGCACGAGCTAGAGCTAATTTTTGCCATTGTCCTCCAGAAAGTTCTGTACCACCAAACTGTTTACCCAATTGTGTATCTTCTCCACTGGGAAAATCATCCACCAGTTTGGCGATATCGGCTTTTTCTACCGCATATCTGAGAATTTCTCGATTTTCTAGGGCGGCTAAATTTCCTAAGGCGATATTTTCTCCCAGGGTGAGCGAGTAATGTCCAAAGTCTTGGAAAACCCCTGCAATTTGCTGTCGCCACTGGTCTAAATTCAAATCTCTGAGGTCTATACCATCAACGATAATCCGTCCTGTGGTGGGGTCGTAGAGCCTGGTTAATAGCTTAACTAGAGTAGTTTTACCTGCGCCATTTTCTCCAACTATGGCTACTGTTTGTCCTGGGTAAAGGGTGAAAGAAATATCCTTGAGCGCTAATCTACCATCTGGGTAGTGAAAATCAACTTGATCAAAAGTAATACCTGAACGAATTGGAGTGGGGATTTTTACTCCAGGTATGTTCAATACCATTGGGGTGGGACTGTCGAGAAAGTTGAAAAACTGCTGCATATAAATAATATTCTCCAGTAAATCCAACCAATGACTGACAAATCTTTCTAAATTATTCTGGAAATAAGTTAATGATTGTACGAATAAAAGGACATTTCCTGGGCTTAACTGTCCTCTAAAAGCTTGCTTGACTACCCAATAGAAAGAAAATCCGTTTCCTAATGTACTGAGAATAGCTAAACTAGATGACCAAAATGCTTGTTTACCTCGCAAATGCCGCATGGATTGATGTAAAGATTGAAACGCTTGTCCGTAAAGCTGCATAAAAAATGCACCTAGCTGAAACAATCTAATTTCTTTGGCATAGGTGTCAGTGAGCATTACTGTCGTGTAATACTCCATTTTTCGGGCTTGGGGACTGTTTTCAAATAAAGTGATCCAAATCGCTCTACCATATTGGGAAGAAACTACTATTTGGGGTATAGTGGCGATCGCAATTACCAATGGTATCCAAAAAGCGAGGGGAATTAATAGCCCAATTACCACAATTAAAGTAATCAATGAGCGACTTAACTCCACCAAATTCTCAACTAGGTTTAACGGTTTATAGCTAACTTGTTGTTGAAGAATTTGTAACTCATCATAAAATTCAGCATCTTCAAAACGGCTCAAGTCTGCAAAACTATCAGCTTTTCGCATTAATAATAAACTAATGTGAGCCGCTAATTTATCATTGAGATTTCCTTGCAGTGCAAATATCCAAGGATAAAGAAGGGTTTCTAATAGCAAAGCTCCCACCCATGCTGCTACCAAAAACCACAAAATTGAATCATCTAATGCTTTACCAGTTGTTAAGGCTGTAGCCACAGTATCTACCACTAGTTTGGTAATCCAAACACTAACTCCAGGAAGAAACCCCTGTAATAAAGTTACAGCCATTAAAAACACCATTTCTTGAGGTGCTGCTGTCCATAACAAGGGTAAGGAACGTAATAAAACTCTACTGTAATCTTCAACCCAAACTCTTAAATCACTCATTAATTAACCCTGATTTTTTATAAAATGTTAGAGGTTGTTTGAAAAGTTTTAGGTTGTGATTTTAGGCACTTACCTTTAAATTTTCGGTTTACCTACTTAATAAATCTAGTTATTACTTAGGGCTTGCTGATAGCGTAGCGTAAGCCATATAAACCGAAAACCTAGATATATTAAGAGTTTCCTGGTTAAAAAAGTGAATTAGGTGCAAGGAATAAGGATTGAAACCATTAAAAACCTATCACTTTCTGGAATTTGAGACTATTCTTATCTCCTTCTAGTTCTTCCTCCTGACTCCTGACTCCTAGCCCTCACAGATAACTTTTTCAGCAAACCCTACTTAGAAGAGTTTATTCTTCAAAAATAAAATATGCAGTGATCAAATTCCATCCCTTTTAGTCTTGACCAGCAATCACTCACTGGCAAATTTATCAGGGATTTTTTCGGATTCTGCTATCTATTACTTTAATATTTTACTTTTGAAAATTTTTGTTCTCCACTTCTTAAGGATGAATATTTCCCAAATTTTCAACTATATGCTGTCTGACAACCTTACTAAAGGAGTAAATACAAAGAAATAGAACTACGCTTTTAAATCGGCTATGAGCATTATTTTAAATTTGCTTTAACTACAAAATTACCTAAAATTACAAGAATTTGATTCATCGTTAGCACAATTTCATAAATTGAGCCTGAATCTATCAAGAGATAAAATAATACTACTCAAGAAAGAAGAAAATTGTCTAGAAAAAGATATTCTTGTAGAAGTTGGATGAACAAATAAAGACATAATTGGCAATTCTGACAAGAGCAATTTTTATAAAAGACAAGGTTTTACGGAATATCAATTCCATCGACTAGTTGCCCGGACTGATCATAAACTGATTTTGCTCTTTTATGGACTAGTAGATTTTTGAAAATGAGTCTTCATGTTTTTTAAACTATACCTGTATCGGGGGTAATAGTTAGGCATTAATAATTACTTGATTTTCTGATTATTCTTCAAATTTGTGAATACTGAATGACTCAAAAAATCATCACGGCTTTTCATAAACTCAAATACAGATTTGTAACCAGGTTATTGAATTTAAGTTAAAAGGAGTAGGTGACAATGCTGGCAGAAAAAACACTGAATCAACCGACAATAGAAATGCGTTTGGTAGATCAAGCCGACAAATTAGAACGACTTCTGTTGTCTGAAGAGGAAATAGCAGCTTTAGAGAAATTAGCAATGTCGGAACTATTCGACTCTACAACTACTCAAAGATGGTTTGCTAATTGCGGTGGCTGTCGCGGTTGTGGTGGCTGTCGCGGTTGTCGTGGTTGTGGTGGTTGTCGTGGCTGTGGCTGTCGTGGCTGTGGTGGTTGTAGACCTTGCGGTGGCTGTGGTGGCTGTAAATTTGCCGATGATGGGACAGCATCAAATTTCATGGAAGACCTTGATGAGGTTGGATTTGGATACTAACTAAACCTGAAGATAGAACAGGGATTTAGTAATTTGAGAAACCGTATTTCTTGAGTTAATAATCATCAAATCTGACTAGAAAAGTCAATAGAAACCCTGTTTTTATTCAATATTTTTTTGTTGACAAAAACAGGGTTTTTAATTTTTTTGATTGCTATTGATAACAGGATTCAATTTTTGCAATAAAGTCTATGAAATTAAATGATGGTCAGCGACTCCGGCTACTAGAACACGTTGTGATTAATGTGATGCCGGCAGATTGCAGTGGGGAAGAAAGTATGATATTTAATACAACACGGCGAACGCTGAGAGTGCAGGGTCAAGCTCTGCATAATGTAGAAAACATTGTTTTACCTTTACTAGATGGCGATCGCACAATAGGAGAAATCCGCGATGCAATTGGCGAACAATTGACAGATTCTTCCCTCAATCAATGTTTAGAATTTTTGATGGACAATCGCCTAGTAGAGGAGTCTCTAGAAAATACAGATGATTTAGATAGTCGTGCTTATTTACTTCCTCAAATCAGCCTTTATCATGAATTAGGCTTTGACCAAAAAGATGCTCGGAAACACTTAGCTAATGCCAGGATTGCTGTTTTTGGACTGGGAGGTTCGGGACTGATAGCAGCAATTAATTTAGCTACTGCTGGTATTGGCTTTGTCCGTTTGTGCGATGATGCCTGTATTCTGCCGTCGGATTCTCTGATGATGTCAGGTTCGGGATTGAATAAAATCGGTGCTTTTCGGGGTGTGGAAGCCGCTCGACAGATTGAAGCCATTGGTGGAGTTACTCAAACTGAAATTGTTACAGATGATTTAAATGACGATGCAACCATCAATCCTTTGTTGGCGGACGTTGATCTGGTGATTGTTGCTACTGATGCCGTATCTGTAAATCTCGCCTATCGCTTGAATAGACTATGCCTGAAGATGCAGCGCCCATTGCTACCAGGTGGGGCGGCTGGGATTGAGGGAAATGTCGGTCCCCTGGTTTTTGCCAAGGATGGACCCTGTTATCTATGCTATCGAATGCGGTCTATGGCTTGTTCTAAGTTTCCAGAGGCAGAATTGGCGGTTGAACAGTTGCTCAACAGGGAACGGCTTTCTCAACCACGTCTGCGGGAAAATTTACCGATAGGTCAGATGTTGGTGGGAAGTTACATGGCTCTGGATGCGGTAAAGATGATGCTCGGTCTACCTATAGCTACTGACGGAAAACTACTACATATAGACTTACTTGGTACAAAACTTACTCATAACGTTGTCCTCAAAAAACCAGGTTGTCCCCATTGTTCAGTAAAGACGGGGAACGGTAAAAGATAGGAGAGAATACAGTGAATACAGCGATTGCGCGGAGCGCAGCACCAGAGGTGATCGCAAGTCCCCGCTGGCAAGATTTAGTCAGCCCCCATACTGGCATTATTCGATCCTTAGATAGATTCACCAAGCCTTATACAGAGTTCGATTTTCCGGTGTTGTGGCAAGCCGAATTAGCCAATTTCCAACTTCGTAAACAGCAGGATGATTTACGTTACGGTGTCGGGAGAGGCATGACCGATGAACAAGCCATTTTTGGGGCTGTGGGCGAAGCTATAGAAAGATACTGTGGTGGTATTGTTGATCATCGGCAACTAATGGTTGGTAGCTACGAAGAATTAAGTTATCGCGCCGTTTCTCCTTCAGTTTTTTCTCCTTTTTCTGACCAACAATACTCTCACCCAAACTTCCCTTTTCCAGCTTTCAATCCGACAACGCAGACTTCGTGGATAAATGCCCTTTCTTTATCCAGTAACCAACAGGTTTTAGTTCCAGCCTTTTTGGTTTATTTGGACTGGGACGGCAACCAACCAGGAGATCATATTTTACCTGTTAGTTCTAACGGTATGGCTAGTGGACCATCTTGGGAGTTTGCTGCCTACCGGGGGTTGTGCGAATTAATTGAACGTGATGCTTTCATCATTACTTGGTTAAATCGCTTACCTGCTCCGCGCATCTATTTTGACCACCTGCCAGGAATTGAGACAGAAATTGCCCGCCATTACGCCCGCTTTGGCATTGAATTAGTTGTCTTCGAGTTAATTACTGATATTCAGGTCCCAGTTTTCATGGCCATGTTAATTGACCGTTCGGGCAAAGGTCCGGCTGTCTCCACTGGTATGGGATGTCATCTTGATGCACCAACGGCTTTCCACAAGGCAGTTTTTGAAGTTTGTCAGGCTCGCTTTGGTGACATAGAACGGATGAAAACTGCGGCTGGGGCTAATCTTCATCAATATAGTGATATTCAGAATTTAGATGATCACAATGCTTTTTTCTACACAACATCTCGGTTAAATGAGTTGGATTTTCTGTTTCATCATGATCAATCTTGCCAAGTTGAATATCTACCAACTTACGAATCTGCATCAGAAGCGGAGAATTTGCAATCAGTAGTTACCAAGTTGCATTCAGTGGGTGTTGAACCTTATGTAGTGGAAATTACCGCCCCTGATATCGCCTCTCTTGGTTTCCGAGTGGTGCGGACTTTAGCCAGTGAATTAGTCCCTATCTATTTTGGTTATGGACAAGAGCCATTAGGAACTCGACGGTTGTTTGAAGTCCCAGAAAGGTTGGGTTATGGTGGCCGACGGACTGAAAATGACTTAAATCCCTGTCCACATCCGATGGCTTAAAATGAGGAAATTAGAACAATGCACACAGCCAATGAACCTCTGGAGTTAGCTCTTCTCTATCATTTGAACTCTCCAGTCCCGAAAAGTTATGTTAAGCGTGTTCCGGCTACTGAACTGCGATATCTGCCAGATGCTCCTTTTTTAGAACTGCCACCAGCACCACGGGATAACCTGCTGTCGGAACTTTTAGCACGACGTTCTTCTGTGCGATCATTTGAGCATCAGGTGATGCCACTCGTCTCCCTAGCTCAACTGCTGGATGCAGGATGTGGACTCAATGGACTGCGTGAGGTAGATAATCAATGCTATGAGGCTCGCAATTCTCCTTCTGCGGGGGGACTTTATCCCCTTGAGGTGTTCGTATCTACGCAAGTGGTGGAAGGTTTGGTTAGCGGACTATATCACTATGAACCTCGCGGACATGGGCTACATTGGGTGAATGATTCCGTACCAACAGATTTTATAGAACCATTTTTGCAGCAGGATTATATTGTCAATGCCAATGCTTTGTTTGTGTTTACATCGGTTTTTATGCGCTCAATGGGCAAATATGGAGCGCGAGGCTATCGTTTTGCGCTGTTGGAGGCTGGTCATCAAGCTGAAAATATCTGTCTAATGGCTGGGCAATTGGGGCTGGATAGTCTTTGTATCGGTGGTTTTCATGATCTGAGTTTAAATGCTATGTTGGGGATTGATGGGCAACGTCATGCGGCTATTTACTGTGTTGCTGTGGGCAGGAAAGGATGAATGTGTCTCACGCTCCAGGCGCAAAGAGGAGAAGTTTGAATTATTATTTACCACTGGTAAAGGTAACACCTTGAATCAAGTAGCGGTTAAAGAAGGCATAAATAGGTAAAACTATGTGCCAAAAAATTCCCCAGGCATTTAAACTATACTAAACACGGTTGAGACATGGACTTTTACAAAATCACGAAAACCCCAGATTTGTAGGGGTTTAGCTCATGCTTTACCCCTACCCATATCAAGTAATTAAACCGTGTTGAGTATATTTAGGGAAATTTACAAAAAATCGCCCCATCATAAAAATAAAAGTAGCATTAACCGGACTCGGAACAATCATTTTACTTTTCGTTACATATTTCAGTTTTTTTCCGTTCACTTACTTAGAAAATTTTAACTCTGGCGTTAATTTTGTGATATGTTTAAGTGTATTATTATTTTTAAGCTCGTAAATTAGTTAGACATAACCAAAAGAAAGTCTGGAGTTGATAGACAGAAATTTCTCTGTCTCAATCACTACTCAGACAAATAGCTGCTCCAGAGAAGACAGATGATAAATTTTCAAATTAGGCATTGGTTAAACCATTTGCTGGTGCAACAGAAAATAGCTTGGGGTTATGGACTATCGCTGGGAATTGCGATCGCTGGCACAGGTCTGGGAATTGTCTTAGCCGACCAGCAACAACGACAAGCGGAGGCAATGATCGAAGATGCCCTAGAAGAAATAGAAATCATCACTCGCTTGCAAATTGATGGGCTACAAACATTTGCTCATCAGCACCGGAGTAGTGACTTACTTTCTGATCCGGTGCATTTACAAGAAGAATATACAGAATGGCAGGAACATTACAATAAATTTCGCCAGAGTTGGAAAGAGTTTAAAGAGTCTGAGGGCGGCACAAAAGGGCAAGAAGATATTGAATTACCGGGTGAAGCCGAAGCTATAGATGCTTTTTTGGAAAAGTATGAGGGTGTTCCAGAAGCATACATCCAAGAACTTGAGCGACTACTTGCCAATTTCGATGCAACAACCTTAACCCCCGAAAAGATTGTCCGCTTGAGGGCAGGTTTAGCCAAACTAGAGCGAAGCACATTAACCGACCAGATTCATGATTTTATTCAAGATTTGAAGATGATCGGGATCATGAGTAAGAAGGAATACGCGGCGGCACAGGTCGCAATGAGCAGTAGTAGTATTCTGCGTTTATGGGTCATTGGTATAAGTATGGTGGCTTCAGTAGCGATCGCTATTCTGCTCTCTATTATGACCAGTCATACCATTGCCCGTCCTATTCAATCTCTCACCCAAATAACTCAACAAGCACTCAGGGAATCAAATTTTGCGCTGCAAGTTCCTGTGACAACTGGAGATGAGGTGGGAATCTTAACAACATCCTTCAATGAACTAATTGCTTCGGTAAAAATTTTGTTAGATCAGCAACACGAATATAACCAAACTTTAGAACACAAGGTAGATGAGCGCACCCAACAACTAAACCAAAGAAATATTGAGCTTAAAGAACTCTTAGAAAAACTCCGCAACACTCAAACTCAAATGTTGCAAAATGAAAAAATGTCTGCCTTGGGACTACTAATAGCAGGTATAGCCCATGAGATTAATAACCCGATTAATTTTATTCATGGCAACCTGATCCATCTAGAGAAATATGCCCAGGATTTGCTAAGTTTTATCCAACTTTACCAAAAATATTACCCAAATCCGGTGGCGGAAATTGGGAAAGTAGCAGAAGAAATGGATCTGTTTTTTTTGCAAGAAGACCTACCCAAAATTCTCCGCTCAATGCAAATAGGTACTAATCGTGTCCGCGAAATTGTTAATTCCCTTCGCAACTTCTCTCGCTTAGATGAAGCCGAATTTAAAACCGTCAATATCCATGAAGGCATAGATAGTACACTGCTAATTTTACAACACCGTCTCAAAGCCACTCCCAAAAGTCCAGGAATTAATGTGACTTGTGAATATGGTGATTTGCCATTGGTGGAATGTTATCCTGGTCCACTGAATCAGGTGTTTATGAATATCCTAGTAAATGCAATTGATGCCCTAGAAGAATTGAATATCAACCGAACCTATCAAGAAATCAATGATCATCCCAATCAAATTATGATTCGCACTGCGATGATTGATTCACAATGGGTAAAAATTGCGATCGCTGATAATGGTTCTGGCATACCTGAAACTGTTAGAGAGCATATTTTTAACCCTTTTTTTACAACCAAGCCCATTGGTAAGGGAACTGGTATGGGTATGGCTATCAGTTACCAAATCATTATTGAAAAACACAATGGCACATTAGAATGTGTTTCCACTCCTGGAGAAAAAACTGAGTTTATTATTCAAATTCCTGTTAAGCAGCTTGTCTAACACAAATACTGACGCGCTGCCACATTTTGGACGGAATCGGGTAAGAAATAATCCAAAAATGACGGGTAAAGGCAAGTAGGGGAGGTAGGGGAGTAGGGGAGTAGGGGAGTAGGGGAGGTAGGGGAGGTAGGGGAGGGAAGAACAAAAGTCATTATCCGTCAAAATGTCTTTGACAGACTACTAGAATAGTCCTGAGCAGGGTGAGATTTGATCACCGTTACAGTTTTGGTAACTGTCAGGATTTAACAACTACTCTCCAGTTTTTATCCTCTCACGGTTAAACGGGTTTGATGACAACGACACCATAAGCATCTGGGGATAGATAATCTTTGGCTGCTTGGATTAAATCAGTGGCTGCTTGTGCTTGAATATATTGGGGATAATTAAAGGCTGGTTCTAAGTCACCAATCAATGACTGATAATAACCATACAACCCCGCGCGATCGCTTGGTGTTTCATTCCCAAATATAAACCGATTGGCTACTCGTTGTTGAACACGGGCAATTTCTGATTCTTTGACCAATTCTGTTTGTAATCTGCGAAGATGTTGAATAATTCCTGCTTCCACAGCCGCTAAATTTTCTACATCACATTTAGCCGAAATCGAAAACACACCTTGCAATAAATTATTCATATTACTCACAGAAATTGAAGATACCAATCCCTGTTCTTCCCGTAAATCTCGCACTAGTCTAGATGTTCTCCCATGTCCTAAAATGCCGGCGACAACATCAAGGGCATAAGTTTCATCTAATTCCATCAATCCGGGAACTCGCCACATCATCACTAGTCTTGCTTGTTGGAGAGTTTCATCAACAACTTCCCGACGGACTATTTCTGTAAATGCAGGTTCAGGAATTGCTGCTATTTGTGTTAGTTTATTACTGGTTTGTTGATAATTTTTATTAAATTCTTCCGCAATAATTTCTACTAATTCTTCTACTGGTAAATTACCCACAGCCACTGCTGTAATTGATTGAGGTTGATACCAATGACCATGAAAATCTCGCATTTGTTGCGGTTTAACTTCAGAAATAACAGCTTCAGGTCCAAGTACGGGACGACGATAAGGTAAGGAATCAAAAGCAGTTTCCATAACATGACGATAAATGCGTCGTCTAGGATTATCTTCAGAACGTCTAATTTCTTCCAAAACTACTAATCGTTCCCGTTCAAAAGCATCATCAGGAATACTCGGATTACAAACAACATCTATTTGCAAAGGTGCTAATTCAGCAAAATCTTTAGGCGCAGTTGTGGTATAATAATGAGTATAATCTTGGCTAGTAGCAGCATTAGTTACTGCACCACGTTCTTCAATCCGACGTTCAAATTCACCACTAATGAGTTTTTGTGTACCCTTAAAAATCATGTGTTCTAGAAAGTGAGCCATACCATTAATAGCATCAGATTCCATTGCCGAACCAGTTTTTACCCAGACGTTAAGATTAACTGCGTCTATTGGCATTTGTTCGGCGATAATCGTCAAACCGTTGGGTAGACGGTGCAGTGTAGGTGCATTAAGGCGTGGAAGTTTGAGCAGAGTTGATGTCATTGGTTGTGGTGAGTGAAGAGCTATGTTACTTTTTCTATATTACAACTTTCTTGATGGTGTAAACCTTTTGCGGACAAGAAGTCAGAATTAAACGCAGATAAACGCAGATGAACACAGATAATTTTAGTCCTTTAGAGTTCTAATTTTCCAGTTTTGTTGTATTTTTGTAAAATTCCTATGACAACTGCTGGTATTTCTAAATGGGGCAAAATTCCTGTATCGGGTATTTCATGAAAACCCTGAATTGTCTCAGGATTTAAATTCGCTAACCGTCGTCCTAATTGCATATTGGTAAATTGGGCATTTTCACCCCACAATATCACAGTGGAAACTTGAAGTTGTTGAATATATAAACTCAAATCAAAATACAAGTTTCCCCGTAAAAAAGACAAAGCTGCAAACTTGGCTTGATATTGTTGTGCGGAACTCAAGTAAGCTGAAACCATTTCTTGTGTCACTCTTTCCGGGTTAGAAAATAGAAAACTCTGCAAAAAGTTTCTCACGGCAATTTCATTTTCTGCACCTAAAGCATAAATTAAATTATCTACTAATGGTGTATTAATTAAAGAAAGCGGTAATCTTCTCCCTGCACCTTCGCCAAAATCATTAAACCCCGCAGGACAAACTAAAAACAACGCTTTGAATAAATCAGGATAAGTTACAGCCAGACGAATAGTAAAAGCCGCCGTTAAAGAAGATGCGATGACAGTTACAGGTTGATCACAAGTTTGTGAAATAAACTCAAGAATCGTTGTTAAATAATCTTCAATTTGATAATCTCTCACAGGGTGAGCAGATTTTCCCCAACCAATTAAATCCGGGGCTAAAATTCGATATGTTGACCCATAAGCAGGGTAAATTTTCGACCATTCATAAGCAGACGCACCACCACCAAAGTTATGTAAAAATAATAATGGTGGTAAGTCTTGATTTTTGGTATTTTCCCAAGGACTACTAATTTGGGTGTAATAAACCATTGTCCCCAAAGATGTATGAATGAATTTGCTACCAAAACCCGGAGGTTGAAATTTCAGCATAATTATGAAAGTGAATCTTTGGTAATTTGTACAAGTTGATTTATATTATCATTACTAATATTATACGCAGCCCCAAACCCAATTACAAACCGTCCGCTATTCGGTGTCAGTTGCAAAATCCGAAAATCTGGTAAACTGCGTAATGTGGAAATCAATTCTCCAAACCTAAGCTGAAATTTATCAACAATTTCCTGCCATTTTTCAGTTTCCCTTTCTATCAAATTTGCGGTACAATCAAAGTTTAATCGCCGACGAGCAAAAATTTGTTGAGTTTTCATTTCGTCATCAATAAATAAAACACTCACAAAAGGATGATTTTGAATATTTTGGGTGTGAGTTGCTAGTCCACTTACATAAATATAGATGTTTTTATCATCGTCCATCACAAAGGGAGCATAACTAGCATTAGGGATGCCTTGTTTATTTACCGTACTAATAATAATGCTGGTAAATTCTTCAGGAAATTTCTCATATTCAGCTTGGGCGTTGGCAAATTGACTCATCACGGCAATTATCATATTGTATGAATATTATATCCAGATCCATCCAGATCCCCGACTTCTTTAAGAAGTTGGGGATATAAATCTGATATAATAAGACTAAGATAACATAATTAAATCGGAACTATGAATAATAACAACCGCTCTCGATGGGATTTATGCAGGTTTATTAAAACCCTAACTTACTTTGAAGTATTTCCAATTCTGAATTGGATACAAAAATTATTTCCAGGTAGTCCAACAGATCATCAAGATATATCGAAAGCAGGAGAAAATATGGCTGTAATTCTGGTAGCTGGTGCAACGGGTGGTGTGGGTAAACGAGTTGTTAAGAAATTAATAACACAGGGTTATAATGTCCGCTGTTTAGTTCGAGATATTGAAAAAGCACGGCAAGTTTTGGGTGATGATATTAATTTGGTAGTTGGAGATATTACCAAACCAGAGACTTTGACAAATTTAGTTATAGCTAATATTCAAGCTGTAATTTGTTGTACGTCAGTGCGTGTTCAACCTGTGGAGGGAGATACACCTGATAGAGCAAAATATAATCAAGGTGTGAAATTTTATCTACCGGAAATTGTCGGAGATACACCAGAAAATGTTGAATATCAAGGTGTGAAAAATTTAGTAACAGCAGCCGCAAAATCTCTGGTTGCTGCGGGTGAAAAACCGATATTTGATTTTACAAAACCATCAGATGAAATCAAAAATATCTGGGGTGCTTTAGATGATGTGGTTATGGGAGGTGTTAGTGCTAGTAGTTTCCAAATTAGGGAAAATACAGCAGTATTTACAGGTAATGTTTCTACTGCTAATTCTGGGGGGTTTGCTTCGGTAAGAACTAAGAATTTTGCACCTGTGCTGGATTTATCTGGTTATCAAGGTGTGAAATTGCGGGTGAAAGGTGATGGACAACGTTATAAAATATTTATCCGCACAGAATCAACTTGGGATGGTGTTGGTTATAGCTATTCTTTTGATACTGTTGCTAATACTTGGCTAGATATTCAGATTCCTTTTACAGATTTAGTTCCCGTATTTCGTGCCAAAATTGTTAAGGACTGTCCACCAATGGACATTAGCAAGGTTTGTTCTGTGCAATTAATGTTGAGTAAGTTTGAATATGATGGTGCTTTAAATCCTGCTTTTAATCCGGGGTTTTTCGCGCTGGAAGTTGCTTCCATTCAAGCTTATGGTGGGGAAACTTTACCTCAATTTGTATTAATCAGTTCCGCTGGGGTAACTCGTCCTGGAAGACCAGGAATTAATTTAGATGAAGAACCACCAGCGGTGAGATTAAATGACCAATTGGGAGGAATTTTAACTTGGAAGTTGCGAGGAGAAGAAAGTCTGAAAGCTAGTGGTATTCCCTATACAATTATTAGACCTTGTGCTTTGACGGAAGCAGCAGGTGGAAAGGAGTTAATTTTTGAACAAGGTGATAATATTAAGGGAAAAGTTAGCCGTGATGATGTGGCGGAAATTTGTGTTCAAGCAATTAAAGAACCAAAAGCAAGTTATCTCACTTTTGAAGTTAAGGAGAGTGAAGTAATTGCTAATAACCTAAATTGGAAAAATCTATTTTCTTCTTTGCAAGCTGATAAATAAAATGGTTCTAAGGTAGGTTGGGTAGAACGAAGTGAAACCCAACATTGACGGTAAGATGGTAAAATTTGTTGGGTTTCCTTGCGTCAACCCAACCTACAATAAATATTGTTTTATAGAAAGGGAACGGTAGAGTCATTTTCATTTAATAAACTTTAACAAATATGATCTTAAAAAGATGGTTGGTAATTGGGATATGTGTGTTTGTTGTTTGGAGTAGTGTTTTATTAAATTCTGCTTTACCGCAGCAAGTTGATTTCCGCGTTAATAATTTAGAGTCTGATGTTAGAAGTTTGCAATTACGTTTACAACAACTTGAGTTAATGGTTGGTAAAAATAATCAATTACCTGTGGCTAATAGTCCTCAACTTTCTTCTAATGCAAGACAGAATTTATCACAATTGCAACAGGACAAGATGTTCAAGAATTTGGCTACTTTGGTGGTTGAATTAAATCAGAAAATTAATAAATTGACAATTCGGGTTAATCAATTGGAGAAACTAAATATCAAGTAAAGGTCAATCTGGTAATGATTTTTGATCAGACTAAATTTTAGGATATAGCCGTTGTCACTAGGATGCAATTATAGCGTTTCCTAGTCTAATGAGGGACAAAATTATCTGTGTTCATCTGCGTTTATCTGCGTTTAATTCTGACTTCTTGTACCTCACTTGCATGGGAATTGCTATATGTGTAATATAATCGAGGGCGCAGACCCTGCGCCCCTACACACTTGAGGATTTGCTATTAAACTCTATTATGACAATAAACAAAACTTTCGTGCCTGTGGCTTTAACTATTGCTGGTTCTGATAGTGGTGGGGGTGCAGGAATTCAAACTGATTTACGGACTTTTGCTTTTCACTGTGTTCACGGAACAAGTGCTATTACCTGCATTACAGCCCAAAATACTGTAGGAGTTAGTAGGGTTGATGCGATCGCTCCCCAGTCCATTATCGCTCAAATTCAGGCGGTTGTAGAGGACATTGGCGTACAGGCTGCAAAAACGGGAATGTTACTCAATCAAGAAATTATTTTCGCTGTAGCCCAGCAAGTAACAGCTTATAAAATTGAGAATTTAGTGGTTGACCCTGTGATGGTATCACGCACAGGAGCGCAATTAATTGATGATGATGCTATACAAACCCTGCGGAAGACTTTAATTCCCTTAGCAGCTATTATTACCCCAAATCGCTATGAAGCGCAGATTTTAAGCGGGTTAGAAATTACTTCTTTAGCAGATATGCAAGCAGCAGCGGAAATTATCCACAGGGAAGTGGGAGTTAAGGCTGTTTTAGTCAAGGGTGGGGGAATGTCGGGAAATTTGCGAGGTGTTGATGTTTGGTTTGACGGGGAACAATTGGAGATTTTGACAACGAAACAAATAGAGACAAAAAATACTCATGGTACAGGTTGTACTCTATCAGCGGCGATCGCTGCTAATCTAGCTTTAGGTAAAGACCTATGGACATCAGTGCAAATAGCCAAGGAATATGTGACAAATGCTCTTACCTATTCTTTAAGTATTGGTAAAGGACAAGGCCCAGTAGGACACTTTTTTCCATTATTGATCAAATAGATTTATTTATTAAGAGTTGTATTAATTACATAAAATCAGTTATTATACTGGTAGTTTTCATTATTGAACCCTTCTTGTCTCTTTTTTTGTAATTCTCAACTCCTGATATTTTTCCCCATCTTTGCCTTTTGTGCATTTTTCTATTATTCTTGGGCATAATCTCATAAATAATTATATTCTGGTGTTGCGTACCCTTACTCTAACTACCGTATTTTGATACTAACAATTCCATGAAAACAACTACAGGATCTCACTATAGTCAACCACCTAATAACTACCCCCCTTCGGTTCCCCTGTGTGTTTATCGAGAGTTGACAGCGGAGTTACAAGCGGTCCAATCCAAATTGGATGTCATTACCAGTCATAATCAGAAATTAGTCCAAGAAAATCAACAACTGCGTCAAGAAATTACTAAAGTAATTCAGTCTTGCTTAGAACTGCAAAAGTTAATTGATACTCCAGCACCCAGTTCTCCCGCACCACCTCAACCCCGTAATGACGAGGTACAATATCAACCTCAACCTACACCCCGTAATCATAACGAGGTGAGACATACAAATCAGCCAACCGTTAAAACAGCACCTTCACGTCAACAGCCTACGGAATCTCGTCGAAAAGCAGTAATCAAAACTACACCTTCTCAAAACCGCCGTCAGGAGTCTGCTACACCTATCAAGGATCTAAATTTTCCAGTTTCAGAAACAGTATTTATAGAAGAAGAAAAAGTCCGTTATTCTCCTAATTCTCATTTTCAGACAAAAGGATTAAATGGTTGGTGGCTAGTAATTACTATTATATTTATAATGATAACTGGTTTTGCGGCTGGGTATTTAATTGTCCGTCCTTTATTCCAAAATCAAACCCAACCTTCAACAATTAAAAATTGAAAAACAAATTAATTGGTTTACTTATCTAAAAATGAATGTAACTGTTCACACTCCCCCACTAAAAAGGAATTAGGAAGTAACAGGGATAGGAG
>NZ_VIKX01000060.1 GCF_009711935.1 Dolichospermum sp. UHCC 0259
TTCGTTCACTTACGCCGTAGTGTACTAGTTTAGCTATTATTACGATGGAGGATGAGTTATCAAGGATAATAAATAGGTAGATAGATTTAAGAACATCAGCAGATTTAAGTCGTTATTTTCGTGAGCAAGTCTTAATAGAAGCAATGGTCATTTATGAGCAAAATTGATGATTTAACTCGGCGACAAATCATTGGTATGAGAAATCGGATGATTCATGCTTATTTTGATGTTGATTTAGATATTGTCTGCAAGTAATCACTAAAGATTTACCTTCACTTTTAATTGAGGTTGAAAAGGCAATTAAAGATTTAGAAACTTAAAGAATGGTTAATTGCCACTTGCCTAAATTTTATCTTCCTAATTTATTGGGAATACCTTCACAACCACCGGGAATTGTCCGTCTGGTTTTTTCTCCACACCAAGTACAACAATAGTAACGGGTGGATTCAGACATTCTTTGGGCGTTGGTGAAGTTGGCATTTTCGATAACTGCGCCGGTGTATTCTCCTGTTTCGTAGTTGGGTGGTTCGGTGCGACTGCGGGGAGATGCTTGTTCTAGTAAACCATAAAATAGGCGCACTCCATTTAAGTCGGCGTTGCTCAAATTGGCATCATATAAGATTGTGCGGGCAAGGTTGGCTTTGACTAAATCGCAATTACTCAGATTAGCACGAATGAGGTTGGCTTCACTTAAATCTGTCCAGCGCAAATCATTGTCGGCTAAATCTGCACCTGCTAACATGACACCTAAATCAATGACGCGCACTCCTTCTAAACGATCTTCGGCATAACCACCACTACCATCTAGAATAGCTCTTCCTAGTCGGCGATCGCGCTGGAGGGGAGAGAGTAATTTGGAACGGGAGAGAAATCGCAGGATTTTGGCTTTACCACTGCCATCTACACTACTAAATATAGCGGCTGTGCGTCCTTCGGCGATCGCTCTTTCTTGTGGCCAATCTTCTAATAATCCTTCTTCATCTAATACTAGATCGGAAATTCCTTGAAAGTAGGAATCTATGGTTTGCTGTTGGGTAATCATATTTTGCTGTACAGTTAGCAGGTTTTGTTGAATGGTTAGATCTTTGGAAATTACATATTGTCGCCATGCTACATAAACGGCGATAATGGCAATAGAAATTTGTCCTAATGCTCCAAACCAGTCGGCTAAAGTTCCAGAAGCATCCCAGTTAATTCTTTTTCCCCAACGCAATAAACCACTGCCCAAATTAGTAAATCTGAATAAGCCAATTATTGCTACTATTACTCCTATGAAGCCAATAAATACATTTCTGTCTTGAGGTGAAAACCATTCTGCAATGAGATCCTCCAACCATGGGAACAGGATTAACATTGATAAAATCAAGGTTGCAATAGTTCCCATGATTCCCAAGAATGAGTTATTAATGACAATACTAATGATAGTTGTGGCGATCGCCAAACTGGTAAATAATAAAATTCTTGCGGTAATAGCAGTTTGCAGACTGGAGTTATTTGCCACCAGAAAATCAGCCCCTCTGCTCATATTTGTCATGAGGGCAGATTGTCCAGATATTTGTTTTTTTCCTAATCCTTCTGTTAGTAATGAGTGATCACTACCACCAGTTTCTAATTCATCTTTTTGATTTATTTCTGAGTTAGATGAGTCAGGTTCAATATTCATAGTTTTTAGTTTCCTCCCATCGTCTCATTATCCATTTAACCGCTGTAAAAACACTTGGATTCACAGTATTATATAATCTTTATCCTCAATCTCAGATCAATCTGTACAAAATCAGATTTTTCTGAATAATTGACCGCAGATAAACGCAAATAAACGCAGATAAATACTGATAATTATGATGCTGTGCTGCCGCAGATAAATTTTTTTGTCTCCATAAGCAACAAGCAGGTAATTTTATCACGAATCATTTAGAATTTTTATGTGGGATAATTGTTTTTTGGATAATTCACTAAGTCAGGAGTGGAAGTGAGAAGAAAACGACTCTGCCATAACAGCTATAATCAGCACAATAAGAATAAGATCCCTGAATTCTCTAAGAAGTCGGGGATCTGACTCTGGCAGATATGGTATGATATTCATGGTTTATGAAAACCTTATCCAAATCTTCATCTTTAGTTTACATAAATAAAAAACAATTAATAATGATTAGTTGATTTCGATACGACTTTAAAGTTTCCATCAGTTTTAGGATAATTATATGATTTTTGTAGGTGCAATATGGTAGTTTGGCGACAATTAATTGCCTCTAGTTTAATTAGTTTTCTAGCGATTGGTTGTAGTGATTTGGCAAATTCTTCACCAGATAATACTCAACAAGTTGTTCAGGAAAGCAATGTTAATCAACTAATTACAGAGGTGCAAGATAGTCAAAAAGCAGAAAATTTATTGCTACAAGGTAATGGTTTGTTGGATACCCATCGTTATCAAGAAGCTTTAAATGTATATAATCAGGTCATAGCTATTAAAACTGATAGTGCGGAGACTTGGGTAAATCGCGGCAATGCTTTGATTGCTTTGCAACAGTATCCAGAAGCGGTAGAATCTTATGATAAGGCGATCGCTATTCGCCCTAATCAAAATGAGGCTTGGTATAATCGTGGTAATGCTTTGACGGCTTTACGAAATTATGAAGAAGCTGTTAAATCTTATGATGAAGCGATCGCTATTCACTCCAATAAACATGAAGCTTGGATTAACAGAGGCATTGCTCTAACTAAACTACAACGCTACAAAGAGGCTTTAGCATCTTACAATCAAGCAATCACTATTCAGCCGAATCTGCATCAAGCATATTATAACAAGGCTTGTAATTATGCCTTGCAAAATAATCTCGAATTAGCAATTGACAACCTCAAAAAAGCCATTCAACTTGTACCCCAAAAATATCAAACCTTAGCGAAAACCGACACGGATTTTGATAAAATTCGGGGTGAACAGCGATTTCAAGCATTATTACAATGACGGTAAGTAGTCGAATAAATTTTTACTGAACTGACAAGTCAGCGCTTATGCTATCACTTCCCTAGATTTAATGACTATTCTTACTTCCCTCTAATTCTTTCTTCATCCTGACTCCTGACTCCTGACTCCTGACTCCTGACTCCTGACTCCTGACTCCTGACTCCTCCCCTATGCCCCAACTTCAACGCATCACTATTCATCCTCAGCAAGTTCAAACCAACCAGCTTTTATTAACACCTCAACAACAACATTATTTGCTGCGGGTATTGCGCTTGCGAGATGGTGATAAATTTATTGTGATGGATGGTATGGGGAAATGGTGGTTAGCGAAGTTACAAGGGGAACAAGGAGAGATTTTAGAACCGCTGGAAGTAAAAACTGAATTACCTGTAGCTATTACCTTGATGATGGCATTACCCAAAGGCAATGGATTTGATGAAATTGTCCGTTGTTGTACTGAGTTAGGCGTAACTTGTATTGCACCTATTTTGAGCGATCGCACCCTCTTAAATCCTAGCCCCCAAAAACTAGAACGTTGGCAGCGGATAGCCTCAGAAGCCGCTGAACAGTCAGAACGGACTGTAGTTCCCACCATCCTCCCACCAGTAGCTTTTAACACTGCCATCAAAGAAAATATTGCCACTCATCGTTATATCTGTGAAGCTCGTGGAGATTATCCTCATTTACAACAGATAATCAATAAAACCGCAAATGAGATCATCATTGCCATTGGACCAGAAGGAGGTTGGACAAATCAAGAAATAGAAATAGCCAGAGAATCAGGATTTGTGCCCATTTCCTTGGGTCGTCGGATTCTTCGCGCAGTCACCGCACCCATAGTTGCCATATCTTTAATAGCCGCAAATTTTGAATGATATCCCGGAAACCATCAACACAACACCTGATTATTTTTACCCGCTACCCAGAACCAGGGAAAACAAAAACCCGGTTAATACCTGCATTGGGTGAAGTTGGCGCTGCTAACTTGCACAAACAAATGACCGAACAGACTATTTTCCAGGTCAAAGAACTGCAAAAGATCATCAGAGTATCGGTAGAAGTGCGATTTACAGGTGGTAATTTAGAAAAAATGCAAAATTGGTTGGGAAATGATTTAAGATATGAATCCCAGGGCGAAGGAGATTTAGGAGCAAGAATGGAGCGATCGCTCATCAATGCGTTTAATCAAAAAGCGAAACAAGTCATCATCATTGGTACAGACTGCCCCGATTTAAACTCAAAAACTTTAACAACCGCTTTTGAGCAATTAGAAATTTTTAATCTTGTCCTGGGACCTGCCCTAGACGGTGGTTATTATTTAATTGGGTTAAAACAACCAATACCAGAATTATTTACAAATATTTCCTGGGGAACTGCCCAAGTATTTGCCAAAACAGTAGAAACCGCCCAAAAATTAAACTTATCAATGGGTCATCTACCAACTCTAGCAGATATTGATCGTCCAGAGGATCTAACACCAATTTCTGATCTTATGAAGTACAGTTTTTTATCACAAAATCCGTAGGGGCGGGGTTTCCCCGCCCTCCATTGTATTTTCTGAAACAGAGAATTGCTGTAACACTTAAACTGTTTGCCTTTACAAATTCTTGTTATTCATTCAGAGAAAAACTTGATACACTAACCTTCATCAAACATCCTCCTAAAGTCTGATTTAAAGAAACTATGTTTAAATTCCCACAAGCATTCCCCGTACTAGGTTTACCAGTGCATATAATGAGTAATTATCCAAACTGGTTATTAGATTGTTTAAAAGCAGGTCAAGGCACTCATGTAGTCACCCTCAATGCCGAAATGACTATGCAAGCAGAGCGCAATCTCCCCTTAGCAAACATCATTAAAAACGCTGAATTAGTGATTCCCGACGGCGCAGGAGTTGTTCTCTACTTACAATATTTATCAGGACAAAAAGTTCAACGGTTTCCTGGAATTGAACTAGCCGAAAAACTTTTACAAACAATCGCTCAAGAACAAACATCAGCTTCAATATTTTTCTATGGAGGCGCACCAGGAGTAGCCGCCAAAGCCGCCGACTTATGGCAAAAACAACTTCCCACTCTCCAAATATCCGGCACACATCCTGGTTATCATTCCCCAGCCGAAGAACAACAGTTATTACAAACTCTCACCCAAATCCAGCCACAAGTCATATTTGTTGGTTTAGGAGTACCCCGTCAAGAATTATGGATTGCTAAACACCGTCATTTGTGTCCCCACTCCATTTGGATAGGTGTTGGTGGTAGTTTTGATATTTGGTCAGGTGGAAAAACTCGCGCTCCCCGTTGGTTAGCAAATAATAACCTAGAATGGCTATATAGACTATATCAAGAACCTTGGCGGTGGCAACGGATGTTAGCCTTACCAGAGTTCGCCTTTAAATCCTTAATTTATCGTTGGACTAATAAAGATGTCAATAGTTGGGAGTTCTGAGTTCAACGGTAATACGGAAACAGTTAACCGTCAAGTTGGGACAATAATAGAGTTAGATTCTGTTTCCAAAACTTATCTTCATAGTCACCATGCCTTACTTAATGTAAATTTACAAGTCCAAAAAGGAGAATTTCTATTTATTACAGGTGCTAGTGGTTCTGGTAAATCCACACTTTTGAAAATGCTCTATGGTGCAGAATTACCAACCCAAGGAAAAGTAATAGTTGATAATATTAATGTTGCCACTTTAGAAAATTATTCTTTATCATTATTACGCCGGCGCATAGGAATTGTTTTTCAAGATTATAAACTTATTCCCCAGCGCACAGTTGCCGAAAACGTCACCTTTGTATTGCAAGCACAAGGTTATACTCGCAAAGAAATTCAACGTCGTTTAGAACCAACTTTAAAATTAGTCGGTTTATTATCTAAAGCTGACCGATTTCCTGACCAACTTTCTGGAGGAGAACAGCAAAGAGTCAGTATTGCACGAGCAATTGTCGGCACACCACCTTTGTTATTAGCAGACGAACCCACAGGAAATCTAGATCCTGATAATTCTTGGCAAGTAATCCAAATTTTTCAAAAGTTAAATTCTTTCGGTGCAACAGTAATTATCACCACCCATGATGAGCAATTAAGTAGGTAAACATAATAAAACCAATATATGTTTAGTTTTGTGAAACCCGTAAAACAACCTATTTGTAAGGCATTCATTGAATTTACATTTCGTCACATACCTTTAAATTTTTCGGTTTACCTACTTAGTCAGACGTTGTCAACATCCTGTGGTGCAAGTTAAAGACGGAAAACTATCTCGAAAAAGTTAAGGAAATGTAGGTTGGGTTAAGCGACAGCGCAACCCAACATTGTCAGGGTTTTTGTTGGTTTTCCTTACGTCAACCCAACCTACGACTATTCTTAAAGAAGTCGGGGATCTAAAAATTTTTGCACATTTTGCACAAATGCTACAGTGTTTTCTAGATGAATATTATGTCCGACTTGAGGAATTATTTGTAATTTAGCAAAATTACATTCTTTAGACATGGCAATATTAATATCAATAAATTTTTTGTCTTTTTCACCAACTAATAATAATATGGGAATGGTATTTTTAGTGAGCAATTCCCATAAGCTTGGTTGAGAACCTGTTCCCATAAATTGCAATGACTTGACTAGATTTAAAGGCTGATTTGTTAATCTACTTGTGATCATAGATTGGTATTGGGGATGATTTTTGATGTCACCAAAAATTGGTTGTTGATACCAATTATTGAGAAAGTCAAAAAAATCATCTTGATGAATTATTCTAGATAGTTTTCTGGCTATTTGAGTGTCACTTTTAATTCTGGCTAATTTTGCTGTTTCTGTTGCTAAACCAGGAGAAGCAGATTCTAAGATGACTTTAATAAACCTGTGGGGAAAATACAGAGTCAGATATAAAGCTAATCTTCCTCCCATTGAGTAACCAATTAAATAACATTGATCAATTTTTAATTCATCTAATAATTGGATAATAGCTATAGCTGTAGATGCCATTGTATAGCATTCATCGTCTAAAACCTGGGTTTCTCCATGTCCAGGTAAATCAATGGTGAGATAGGAAAAATCATTAAATAGTAATTTAATTACTTTATAAAATTCATGAAGATTACCCATGAAACCATGTAAAAATAGAATTATTGGTTTTTCTTGATTGAGTTTCAGGGAGTAATTAAATGTATATTTTTTGAGATTCATGTTTTTATCTGGAACTAAGGATTAACTCTGGTAGGAATCTCTATTTGCAATTCTGTACCTGTTTCAGGAGTAGAAAAACAACGAATTTTACCTTTATGTTCTTCAACAACAATTTGATAACTAATTGATAGTCCTAACCCAGTTCCCTTACCTATAGGTTTTGTGGTGAAGAAGGGATCAAATATGCGTTTTTGATTTTCTGTGGGAATACCAATACCATTATCAGTAATGGAAATTAAAACACAATTATTTTCTACTAATTTAGTGGTAATAGAAATTTGGGGATTGGGAAGCAATTGTTTAGCTTCTATGGCATCAATAGCATTGACTAAAATATTTAAAAATACTTGGTTAAGTTTTGTCGCGTAACATTTGATTTGTGGTAGGTTATCGTATTGTTTAATAATTTCAATTGCTGGAGAATTTAATTTGTTATTGAAGCGAAATTGCAAAATCATCAAAATATTATCTATATCTTTATGAATATCAACTGTTTTAATTTCCGATTCTCCCCAATGGGAAAAGGTTCTTAAAGACAGGACAATATCGCGGATACGAGTTGTGCCAACTTCCATTGATTTAATCACTTTTGGTAAATCTGATTTGATAAAATCCAGATCAATTAATTTGGTGAAAATCTTGATTTCTAAGTCTGTATCAATTTTGATATTGTATTTTTCATGAAGTTCTATTAATTTTAATAAATCTGCTATATATTGATGAACATGAGGTAGGTTAGGATGAATGAAATTAATAGAATTATTTAGTTCGTGAGCGATACCAGCAACCAGTTGTCCCAAACTCACCATTTTTTCCTTTTGGATGAGTTGAACTTGGGTTTTTTCTACTTCGTCTAAAGCTGCTTGAATTTTATTATCACTAATTGTCAAGTTTTTTAATGTGTGAAAAAGTAAGATGCAAAAATTTATTAATGCTAGGCATAAACCGGCTGTTTGAATAATTTGTAATGTATATGTTCTCTGATTAGATATATTCTGTTGTTCTGTAGTAATCTGATTCATTAAGTCTAATAATTGCAGATTATTTTGATTTGAGTAGGCTATGGCATCTTGTAATGATTGCTGAGAAATTTTATTTTTAGAGGAAATAATAGGTGCAATTTTAACTTTATATGGATGCCAAACTGCTTCGGCTTGAGTGAGCAGATTTTTAAGTTTATTATTTTCCATAGCTGGAATAAATACTGGTTTGCCATCACTACCAGTTACGGTTTTACCTATTTTTAATCCTATTAAAGTTTCATCAAATTGCTTATAAGACTCTGCTAATTCA
This sequence comes from Dolichospermum sp. UHCC 0259, assembly GCF_009711935.1. GTDB lineage: Bacteria > Cyanobacteriota > Cyanobacteriia > Cyanobacteriales > Nostocaceae > Dolichospermum. The sequence continues at coordinate 8,447 of NZ_VIKX01000060.1, forward strand.
TTCTGATAATTAGTAATTGGTTGTGCTGTTTGTGTGGCTATTTGTAATTGTAAGATAGTTTTGGAAATTCTTTGGGATAGCATTCGCTGACGACCAGATAAGTTAATAACGATCGCATCTTCTTTTAATTGAGAAGAAATCCAAAAGTTAGGGAGAAGAACACCTAAATCAAAACACAGAAATAGAGCAGCCGAAAGAAAAATAGTTCGGTATTTTCCCTGGAAAAATAAATGTGTCAGCAAGATTTGTTGGAATTTGGCTATCATGATTTAAATTTTAAAAATAGATGCTCGAAGATATAGAAATCAAAACAATATTTCCCGTTCAAAGGGTTTGATATATTCAGTTGATTTTTTGCCAATTGATATTTTGAGGGGTGGGAGGGTTAAGGTAAAAATCTATCCAAAGCGGCTTTTAATTGTTCAATTTCTGATTCTATATTACCTGCTTGAGCGGCTCTACCGATACACTCAGTTAAATGTTCGTCTAGGACAATTCGTGCTACCTTGTCTAATGCTCCACGCACGGCGGCAATTTGTAATAATACATCAGGACATGGGGTATTTTGTTGTACCATTGTCTTAATTCCGCGAACATGACCTTCTATGCGTGATAGTCTGTTAACAATCTTGCGTACGGACTCTTCACTGTGAATATGAGGATGAACAGAATCAATATGTGTATGATCTGTATGGCTGTGATTATGGATATGTTCTCCTGTTTCTGATACAGGTACGGAGTCGTTGGTGATGGGGGTTGCTCCATTCATGAGTTATTCTATGAATATTGGTTTTGGCATTTTGGCTCTAATAAATATTTTAGCCCAGAGAGATAGGAATTTTTTATGTTATTTAACTGATACTACTGAGTTAGTGACAGGTGGGAAATATTCATGTTTGAGCCAAGATTTAGCAAAATCCCAGAAACTTAAAGTTGAGTGAAAATGTCAATAAACTAGAATGAGATGTAGATAGATTTATCAAGAAACAGCAAAAACTAGACTTGTAGATTAGGTTGTGATTATGCGATTTTTCCGAATGTCCCGGTCTATCCGACAATTCAGTACCCATGTGTTAGCAATTTTCATGGGAGTAATGCTGACTGTCAGTTCCCTACAGGTGTTACCTTCAGCAGCAGAACCGGGTCCGAATCCTGTCACTGAGTCGTTCACACAAGTTGCACAAAAGCCTTCTCCTGCTGCGGCTGTGATTGGTAGTAATAGTTTTGTGACAGCAGCAGTAAATCGTGTGGGTTCGGCAGTGGTGAGAATTGATACTGAACGGACGATTACTCGCCGCAATGATCCGATGTTTGAAGATCCGTTTTTTCGGCGGTTTTTTGGTGATAGCTTTCCTCAACAATCACCGACTGAACAGTTACGGGGTTTAGGTTCGGGTTTTATTCTTGACAAAAGTGGTGTGATTCTCACTAATGCTCACGTAGTTGATAAGGCGGATAAGGTTACTGTCCGTCTGAAAGATGGTCGGACTTTTGAGGGTAAGGTGAAAGGCATTGATGAAGTTACGGATTTGGCTGTAGTTAAGATTAATGCTGGTAAAGATTTACCTGTTGCACCTTTAGGTTCTTCTAATAATGTTCAGGTGGGAGATTGGGCGATCGCTGTGGGTAATCCGTTAGGATTTGATAATACTGTTACTTTGGGGATTGTCAGCACCCTGAAACGTTCGAGCGCTCAAGTAGGTATCAGTGATAAACGGTTAGATTTCATCCAAACTGACGCAGCTATTAACCCCGGTAACTCTGGTGGACCGTTATTAAATGGTTTGGGAGAAGTGATTGGAATTAATACCGCCATTCGTGCAGATGCGATGGGGATTGGCTTTGCGATTCCTATTGATAAGGCGAAGGCGATCGCTGTACAATTGCAACGAGATGGCAAAGTTGCTCACCCCTATTTAGGTGTGCAAATGGTGACACTAACACCGGAATTAGCAAAACAAAATAACAATGACCCTAATTCCATGTTTGCAATTCCTGAAGTTAAAGGTGTTTTGGTCATGCGAGTTGTCCCTAATTCTCCGGCTGCAAGTGCAGGTATTCGGCGCGGAGATGTGATTTTGCAAATTGACAATAAAGCTATTACCAGTGCTGAACAATTGCAAGATGTTGTAGAAAACAGTACCCTTGGTCAAGCGTTGCAGGTAAAAGTGCAAAGAGGGAATCAGACACAAACACTTTCAGTCCGCACTGCTGAATTGAAAGACCTTTCTTAATTAGTTTTGAACAACAAGATCCCCGATTTCTTAAAGAAGTCGGGGATCTGACTTATTGTTGAGGAAATTGAGTAATGTTAAGAGTATTTGCAGACAGAGGTGGCACATTTACAGATATAGTTGCTATTACCAATAATCAAACCATAATTAATAGACTTTCAAGCCATCCAGAACGGTTTTTAATCGTTCCTCTCCCTCATCAACAATGGATAATAGTCTATAAATTACTATCAGAAAATCCTGAACAATATCAAGATGCCGTAATTCAAGGGATTCGGGATATTTTGGGTATTTCCCACCAAGAACCTATTCCGACTGAAGCCATAGAAATAGTCAAAATGGGGACAACAGTAGCCACAAATGCCCTATTAGAAAGAAAAGGAGATCGGGTAGTTCTAGCTATTACCAAAGGCTTTAAAGATGCGTTGAGAATAGGTTATCAAAATCGTCCAAATATATTTGCTAGACAGATAATTTTACCCACCATGTTGTATGAGCAGGTAATTGAAATAGAGGAACGCTATGATGCTCATGGACAGGAATTAATAGCCGTCAATATTGAACAAACTAAACATAATTTACAAGCGGCTTATGACACAGGAATCCGCAGTTGTGCCATTGTTTTCATGCACAGCGATCGCTATCCAAACCATGAGCAACAAGTAGCACAAATAGCCAAAGAAATCGGCTTTACACAAATCTCCATATCCCATCAAGTTAGTCCATTAATGAAATTAGTTAGTCGCGGAGATACAACCGTAGTAGATGCTTATTTAACTCCGATTTTGCGGCATTACATTAACAAAGTAGCCAGTCAAATACCTGGAGTCAAATTAATGTTCATGAAATCTGATGGTGGGTTAACAGAGGCAGAACAATTTCAAGGAAAAGATAGTATTTTAAGTGGACCCGCTGGCGGTATTGTCGGAGCAATTCAAACCAGCAAAAGAGCAGGTTTTGAATTAGTAATTACCTTTGATATGGGCGGAACAAGTACAGATGTTGCCCACTTTAAAGGAGAATATGAACGCCAATTAGACTCAGAAATTGCAGGTGCGCGGATGCGAGTTCCCGTATTAGCAATTAACACCATTGCGGCTGGAGGTGGTTCAATTTTATATTTTGATGGTTCTAGTTATCGTGTCGGACCCCAATCTGCGGGTGCAAATCCAGGACCAGCTTGTTACCGACGTAGAGGACAATTAACCGTCACAGATGCTAACGTCATGTTAGGAAAAATTCACCCTCAATATTTCCCCTCTGTATTTGGCATTGCAGGCAATTTACCCTTAGATAAAGATATTGTTAAAAAACAATTTATCCAACTCTCCCAGGCGATTGTAGCCGCCACAGGCAACACTTCTACACCCGAACAAGTAGCAGCGGGATTTATAGCGATCGCTGTGGAAAATATGGCAAATGCCATTAAAAAAATCAGTTTACAAAAAGGTTATGATGTCAGCGAATATGTCCTTTGTTGTTTTGGTGGTGCAGGTGGACAAGTTGCTTGTTTAATTGCTGATACTTTAGGAATGAAAAAGATATTTCTTCACCCCTATGCAGGAGTTCTTTCTGCTTATGGTATGGGATTAGCTGATATTCGCTCAATTAAAGAAACAGGCGTAGAAAAACCATTGAATCAAACATTAATTCCGCAATTACAGCAATTAATGGCATTTTTAGAAACCCAAGCGAAAACTACTATTAACTCCGATAAAATAAGTAAAGAAGAAATAGTTCAAAAAATTAACTTAAAATATGATGGGACTAACTCTACATTAAACATTAATTTTGCCAATAATGTGGCATTGATGCGAAAAGAATTTGAAACTGAACATAAAAATAGATATGGTTTTATTCAAACTGAGAAAACCTTAATTGTCGAATCAGTCTCAGTAGAAGTAATTCAAAAAATGGACACTCCTGAAGAACCATTAATTACTCGTAATCGTCCTTTCGATCAAAATCCCACACCTGTGGAAATAGTAAAAATGTTTACGGCTGATAAATGGCATGATACTCCTGTTTATTACCGGGATAATTTACAACCAGAAGATATTATTATCGGACCTGCTATCATTGTCGAAAAAATTAGCACAATTGTCGTTGAACCTCATTGGGAAGCAACATTAACGAAACAAAATCACTTAATTTTACAACGCCATTTTTCGTGGGTTGGGTTGAGCCTTTGCGAAACCCAACATTTCTAAAGAAAATAAGATTTTCAAAATATTTGAACGCAGATAAACGCAGATAAACACAGATAGGACTTTGAATAGCTTAATTATCAATTGGTAATTAATGTTAGAATAAACAAATAACTACTTGGTATCATATCATGGTGATTACTCAAGAAATAGCACCTGAAAGAATCATCTCTCCAGATGTTATTTTTCCTCCCAGTGACCTATATAGTGATGAACCTCCCGTGGAAACAGAACTACACCTAGAGCAAATTATGCTCTTAATAAAATGTCTAAAATGGTTATGGAAAGATAGAACCGATTTCTATGCTGCGGGAAATCTGAGTATTTATTACAGTCCACATCAGAGGAAAACAGAAAATTTTCGTGGCCCTGATTTTTTTGTCGTCTTAGGAACTGACAGAAAAACCCGTAAAAGTTGGGTAGTGTGGGAAGAAAATGGTAAATATCCTCATGTAATTGTTGAAATTCTCTCACCAACAACAGCTAAAATTGATAGAGAATCAAAAAAAGAACTTTATCAAGAAACTTTCCGCACACCCGACTATTTTTGGTTTGATCCTTATACATTGGAATTTGCAGGTTTTCATATAACAAACGGAAAATATCAACCTATAAAACCCACAGAAAAAGGGCATTTATGGAGTGAACAATTAGGGTTATATTTAGGAGTCCACGAAGGTTTATTACGTTACTTCACATCAGAAGAAAATTTAGTACCTACACCTGAAGAAACCGCAGAATTAGAAGTTAAAAGAGCAGACCAGGAAACTCAACGAGCAGAACGTTTAGCAGCAAAATTGCGAGAACTAAATATTAACCCAGATACCATTTAAAAAACACCCAAAAATGTAGGTTGGGTTGACGCAAGGAAACCCAACATATTGTTTATCTTTTTAATTTAGGTGAAAAAATGTATACCACATCTCAACCAGATCCCATTCGCTTAGAAATATTCAAAAACCTCTATCAATTCATCGCTGAACAAATGGGAATTGTGCTACAAAATACCGCAACATCAGTTAATATTAAAGAACGGCTAGATTTCTCCTGTGCTATTTTTGATGCTTCCGGTTCATTGGTTGCAAATGCGCCTCATATTCCTGTACATTTAGGCTCAATGAGTGAAAGTGTCCGCAGTTTAATTAATGATCAAGGTGACAATATTAAACCGGAAAATGTGTATTTATCAAATAACCCCTATAACGGGGGAACACATTTACCTGATGTCACAGCCATTACCCCAATTTTTGATAGAGAAAAAACACAAATTATCTTTTATGTTGCTTCTCGTGGACATCAAGCAGATATAGGTGGTATTACTCCTGGTTCTATGCCTCCTCACAGTACCACAGTCGCAGAAGAAGGAATTATATTTGATAATTTTCTCTTAGTTGAACAGGGAGACTTTCAAGAAACAGCCGTGAGAAATTATCTCTTAAATCATCCCTATCCCAGTCGAAATCCTGACCAAAATATTGCCGATTTTAAAGCTCAAATAGCTGCTAACGAAAGGGGAGTGCAAGAACTTGGTAAAATGGTTAATCAATATGGACTAACAACAGTGCAAACTTATATGCAGTTTGTCCAAAATAATGCTGAAGAATCCGTCAGACGAGCAATTGATGTTTTGAAAGATGGTGCATTTATTTATGAAATGGATAGCGGGGCAAAAATTCAGGTTGCAGTGACAATTAACCGAGAAAATCGGAATGCTAAAATTGATTTTACGGGAACATCTGCACAACTAAATAGTAATTTTAATGCTCCCAAAGCCGTAACACAAGCAGCAGTTTTGTATGTGTTTCGGACTCTAGTTGATGATAATATTCCTCTCAATGCGGGGTGTCTTAAACCTTTAGAAATTATTATTCCTGAAGGTTGTATGTTAAACCCAATTTATCCAGCAGCAGTCGTAGCAGGAAATGTAGAAACTTCCCAAACAATTGTTGATGCTTTATATGGTGCATTAGGTGTCATGGCTGCTTCTCAAGGAACAATGAATAATTTTACTTTTGGGAATGAAAAATATCAATATTATGAAACCATTTGTGGTGGTTCAGGTGCGGGGATGAATTTTCCTGGTACTGATGCAATTCATACTCACATGACCAACTCCCGTTTAACTGATCCAGAAGTTTTAGAAACTCGTTATCCTATCCAAGTAGAAAGCTTTAGTTTGCGTTCTGATAGTGGTGGTAAAGGCAAATATACAGGTGGAAATGGCGTAATTCGTCGTCTTAAATTTCTCGAACCAATGACAGCTAATATTCTTTCTAGTCATCGGTTAATTCCTCCCTTTGGTTTGCATGGTGGAGAAAGTGGAAAAGTAGGAAGAAACTGGATAAAACGTGAAAATGGAACTGAAGAAAATTTAGGTAATACGGCTACTGTAGAGATGCAACCGGGGGATGTTTTTGTGATAGAAACTCCTGGAGGTGGAGGATTTGGTAAGGTTTTGTGAATGGAACAGGACTTACGCAACTGGAACATTGGTAGGGTGCGTCAGATATCAACAATCTGTTTATTTGCAAAATTTATGCAGTCTGACGCACCCTACAAGAAATTTTTAGTGTGACACTTGCGTAAGTCCTAAATTATTTAAATGATTTAACTGGGGTTTTTATTTATCACCATTAATTATCATCTATTCTTTTATCCTGTTAATCTTGTAATCATGAGTATCCTGATATGGCTTACGCCACGCTACGCTATCAGATATTTTTCTATAAAATTGTATTTTTAGTTAAAATAAGTATAAAACACATTTTCATTGTTTAATCTCAACTCATGCAATTAATTCTCTACAGCAAACCCGGTTGTCATCTTTGTGAAGGGTTACAGGAAAAACTGGAACAAATCAAAAATCTCAGTTTTGAGTTAGAAGTACGCGATATTACCACCCGTGATGATTGGTTTGCAGCATATCAATATGAAATTCCGGTACTGCATTTACTCACTAGTGACGGTAAAGAAAAACTCATACCTCGTCCTTCTCCTCGTCTGAGTGTGGAACGTCTGGAGAAAATGTTAAGTGATTATGTGAAAAGCTAAAATGGGCGGTTTCTAACCGCCTGATGCTTTTTCAATAATCTCTTAAACTCATAAATTTGCGGTTATCTCTATTTATTCAACACTTTTTAGCCAAAATTAATGCTTTTTGGTTTTTTCTCAACTTAAGCTACTGTACATAGTGTATATTATTATATGCTGGATAGAATGCGTTTAATTAAAAATTACACCTATGACCGACATATCCAATATCAAAATTACTATTGCTTTCACTGATACAGACTTAGACGACGAGGAAAAGAATCAGGAAGTGCAAAAGCTACTGAATCAAATGCAGAAGCTAGATGAAATAGAAGACGTTAACTGCGTTATTGACCCCAACCCCCCAAAACTCAACAAAGCTGGAGGAGGTTTTTTACCCGGACTGCTAACAGCGCAAGTGAACCCTGCTAATTTTTTGAAGTTGTTTGGATTTTTGGCAGAACGTTTGGGTAACAAACCGATTAAACTCAATGTTAAAGCCCCAGATGGTCGGGAAATCAACGTCGAAGCCAGCAGTAAAGAAGAATTTGAGTTTGCTTGGCAAAAAGCACAAGATTTTATTAATAACAAATAAAGCTGAACAATGGCGAGAATTGCACTACTGATAGGGGTAAGTGAATATCAACCCGGCTTAAATAAATTGGCTGGGGCTGTAAAAGATGTGGAAGCAATGCAGCGAGTTTTACAGCATCCAGAAATGGGCGGTTTTGCTGAAAGTGAAATTATAGTCATGCCAAATCCCCAAAGACAGGATATGGAAAATGCGATTGAAAAGCTTTTTGCTAACCGTAAAAAAGATGATTTATTGTTGTTTTATTTCTCTGGTCATGGAATTACAGATGATACTGGTAAGTTATATCTAACTAATAGCCAAACTTGCAAATATGACAATGGCAATTTAGTCAAAACTACTGCTACTCCTGCCAGTTTAATACATGAATTCATGGAAAATAGTCGTTCTCAGCGACAGGTAATTATTCTGGATGCTTGCTATAGTGGTGCTTTTGCGGAAGGTATGAAAGCAAAAGATGATAGTAGTGTAGATATTAATCAGCAATTGGGAGGAAAAGGTAGGGCGGTTTTGACTTCTTCCTCTTCTAGTCAATATTCCTTTGAACAAACAGCAGAAGATTTATCAGTTTATACTCGTTACATTGTTAATGGTATTGAAACTGGGGCGGCGGATACTGATAACGATGGCATGATTTCTGTTGATGAATTGCATGAATTTGCACGAAAAAAAGTGCAGGAAGCAGCACCAGCAATGAATCCCAAAATTTATGCTGTGGAAGAAGGATTCAAAATCAAGGTAGCAAAAGCACCTATTGGCGATCCAAAATTAAAATATCGCAAGGAAGTAGAAAAATATTTACGAGATGGTAAACTTTCACCTATTGGTAATCGAATTTTAAACCGTTATCAAAATGAATTAGGTTTATCAGATGATGAAGTTAAGCAAATACAGAATGAAGTTTTAGAGCCTTATCGTATATATCAAGCTAATCTGAAAGAGTATGAAGAAGCTTTGCAAGAAGCTTTACAACATGAAGGTAGTCTTAGTCAATTTACACAAAATGAGTTAAAACACTTTCAGCAACTTTTACAACTTAGAGATGAGGATGTAGAACCAATTAACAAGAAGTTAATATCATTTTCATCACTTATTGATGAGGAAGTTAAGGAAAGTGAAAATAAATCCTCCCCAGAAAAGCAAACATTTTCAATTTTAGAAAATACAACTATTCCTAGCAGTGAAGATGACATTAGCTCAGAAAAAGAAATAGACTATACTAAACTGCGTGACTTACTTAAAGCAGGTAACTGGAAAGATGCAGACTATGAAACAGATTTGGTAATGTTAAAGGCTGTAGGACGTGAGAAAGGCGACGGGATTTGGATTAAGGACGAAGAACTTTTAAACTTTCCTTGTACTGATCTTCGCACTATTGACAAACTGTGGGTAAAATATAGCAATTGTCAATTTGGCTTCAGCGTCCAAAAGGAAATTTACTTACGCGTCGGTGGCATCTTGGACGGCAAGTCTCAGGATGAAGCCTGGGATAAATTCAGCGAAAAAGTGGGATGGAGGATAGGAGGAGAACAGAAAGAAATAATTTATACAAAAGATGCACCCCCTGGACACTTGCCTTATGTGTATGCCGCACCCGTTACATCCTGGGCTTATATCTTTGAGTCCTTCGTTGGTTTCGACCCTCGACCTAAATGGCTGATTTTTCGAGCGCCCAATTATCTTTTCCGTCGCATCGAGACTTGTAAAGTCTAACATCTAAGGCTTTCCGAGATTTGTAAATATTTATTACATCCCCCCCTTTCCCACGCTAGAATCAACATTTCAGCAATTCGTTACCTGGCACTGCGGGAATTTGAGCCTATTTTCTGATTATATTATGTCTGCTGGTATGCTGCTAAAAAATCTTCTCGTGATATTCCAGCCTGAGTGCAGATTGATCTTAATGTTGAACTTTTAATCTGAGAATGATTAGGCATAGTTAATGGTGTTTTTGTTCCGTCTTCATTGTTTTTTATCATCACAATATGTTCCCGTTCTCGAATAATACTAAATCCGAGTAACTCCAATGTTTTAATAACTTTTGCTTTTGGTGCATCTACGGGAAATTTAGGCATTAAATCATCACCTCAGCTTCCGCTACAAAAGCCTCTAAAATTGGTGATTCATCTTCTAAAACTTCTTTACCAAATACTTCTATATGACATTTAATAGCTGATTTCACATCAGCTAAGGCTTCTTCATAGCTATTACCTTCACCAACTATAACTCCTTGAATACCAAGGGGATAAGCAATATAACCATCAAAGTGTTTTTCGACAATAATTTTAATTTGTTTCATATAGTTCATTTTGGAGGATCTAATTATTTGTTAGGTTTTTCTGGAAGTTCGTTTAAAGTATATCTAGCTCTAGTTTTGAGAATATTCAATTGATCAACCTGTGCCAGTAATTTGTCTAAAGTTTCACTTTCTTCATTAGACAATTGATTTTCAGAATTTTTCATTAATAACTTATCTAACTCAATCTGACTTTTAAGAGACAAGGAAGTTTCTGCCAAAGCTTGTAACTCATCGAAACTCAAAGCAATCAACAATTCAGTATCTGTTGGTAAGTTTCCAGATTTAACAATACACCAACTTTTTCTCCCTGGGTATTAGTTATATACTGCACTGATTCAGGCATGGTTTTAGATGTAAGTTTAAAAATTAATGTCCGTCATACTTATTCTAGTGTATCTTCTGATTTTCCACTAATCAACTTAATAAATTGAGATACAGCATCATAGAAAAATGGTATAATATCAATTAACCAAAAACCCTATATTCAATATGAAAATAATTATAGATGACCTAGAACCCAATCTAGTAGAAAAACTCAAATATCAAGCAGAACAAAATGGACGCACTCTAGAAAGTGAGTTAAAACTCATTTTAACACAAGCTGCTGCAAAAATTCCCCGCCAATATTTTCATAACCAACCATTAATTCCTCTAGAAACATTAGCGGCACAGGTAAAAGAGTCTTTAGATAATACAGGATATGATTCTTATGAGAAAATTATTGATTTAATTCAAGACGTGAAAAAAGAAATAGCTGAAGAATATTTATTAAAAGCACAACATCAAAATGAGTCATGATATCCCTCAACGTTTATTTTTAGATACTAATATTTACATTATTGGTGTTGCTAATCAGAATAGTTATGAAAGAAGAATATTAGAATCAGTTGGTTTTCTACAACCTTCATCTGTAGAAATAATAATTTCAGAAGAGTTATTAGATCAGATTTTACGAGTTTCTAAACGTTTATATAATAAAGATTGGGGTAGTCAGATTGTTGCTAGAATTTGGCAGCAATTACAAGTTATTTATGTAAATTTTACTGCTGATGAATGGCTAAAGATAGAAGAATTAGGACTAATTCCTCGTGAAGATATTGGAGTTTATTTAACTGCGAGTAAGGGTGAAACTCAATGTTTTGTTTCTGCTAATTATAAACTAATTCGTTGTTTAGTCCAAGAAACAAAAGAGTTTGAATGTTTAACTCCTCAAGAATTTGTGAATAAATATTTAGAATAAATTTTTATTTTTCACGAATAAACTCAATAAATTGAGATACAGCATCATATTGATCAGGAATTGCTAAAAACCTTAATAATAAGTTCTTATCCAAATCGGGTAGAAAGCGACTATGTTGCACTTCCTCATATTCAAAAACAGCATTTAAACTAAAGATTTGGATTTTATTATTTCTCCAAAACCAAACTTCTGGAACTCGTTTAGGTTTATATAATTCAGTTCTCTTAATTGTGCCACTACTAACTATAATTTCAATGACAATATCAGGAACTTCTTTATTAGTACCAATACAATAAGACTCATCCGGTGTTCCCGAAGCATAACCAGATTCTTCTAAAGTAAAACCACCTCTACCATAAAACCGAATCCCCTTATATCTCATGTACGCTTCTAACAAATAGGAAAGGGTTTTTTTTACATATTCATGTTTATCACCAATAGGAGATATAATTTCCAGCACCCCTGCTAAATATGCCAATTTTACAGCATGATTTTCTTGTAACTGCACCTCAATAGTTTTAAACTGTTGCCAAGAAACACTAGGTACAGTTACCAGTTTTTCTTCTTCCTGTTCTAAAATTGGAACTTTCATAGAAAAAACCGCCATTATTATTTATACTTAATTATACTCTATTGTAGTAGGTTGAGTTAAACAAGGATAAACCAAATTAATTTCGTGATGATGTTAAGATAAAGAAAAACTATCTAAAAAATATGAGTAACCAAATCACAATTACTCTACCAGATGACGTTTATCAAAAAGCTGAACACTTTGCACGTTTAGCAAATCGGGATTTAGCCAGCGTCTTAGTTGATACTATCCAGTTTTCTATCCCACCTATTAGCCTAGAAGCAACAAACTTTGAACCTGTATCAGCACTTTCTGATCAACAAGTTTTAGCTTTGACAGAATTACAAATGGAATCGGAAGAAGATAGTCGTTTAAGTGAGTTACTGGATAAACAACAAGCTGGTATGCTTACAGAATCAGAATATTCCGAATTACAAACACTAATGCAAATTTATCAGGAAGGGCTTTTACGGAAAGCTACTGCATTGAGTGAAGCTGTTAAACGTGGATTAATAAAAGAGTTAGGTGCGTGAGTTCTAGTCAAATTTCTGAAGAAGTTCGGATGAGGGTGCGAAACCAGGCTAATAATCAATGTGGTTACTGTCTTAGTCTGCAAAAGTATGTATTGGGTATTTTAGAGATTGATCATATTATTCCCAAAGCTAAAGGTGGCACTGATAACGAAGAAAATTTATGGCTTGCTTGTAGACTATGCAACGGATACAAAGGTACTCAAACTCATGGTCTAGATCAAGTTACTGACAGCAAGGTAAAACTATTTAATCCTCGTGAACAAACATGGTCATCTCACTTTGCTTGGACTAACAATGGTACACATATCATAGGATTAACTGCCTGTGGTCGTGTTACGGTTTTAGCTTTACAACTTAATAATATTTACCCAGTGAGTGTGAGACAAGCCTGGGTTTCTGCTGGTTGGCATCCACCTGAAGACCTTTTCTGATTTTTGTTGTATCTCTCCCAATATATAAAAAATAATGTTTAAATAAGCGCAAGACAAGCTTGTGGCGAGGTTCACTAGATGAAATTGCGGGAATTATTAGCGGCTGTAGATGGGATTGAGTCTGCAAATATACCAGATATTGATATTCAAGGACTGAAAACTAATTCCCATGCCTGTGGTGTGGGCGATTTGTTTATTGGGATGCCAGGAAGTAGGGTAGATGGTGGGGAGTTTTGGCCGGGTGCTTTGGCTGCGGGTGCTGTAGCGGCGATTGTTTCTGCGGAAGCTATGAGGAAAAATCCGCCGACAGGAAACTCTGTGGTGATTAGTGCTGAGAATATGACTCAGGCTTGCGCTCAAATAGCTGCGGCTTTTTATGGTTATCCTGGACAAAAGCTGAAAATGGTGGGTGTGACGGGGACTAATGGGAAAACTACTACTACTCATTTGATTGAATATTTCTTAACTCAGGCTAATTTACCGACGGCGTTAATAGGTACGCTGTATACGCGCTGGCCTGGTTTTGAGGAAACGGCTGTGAATACTACTCCTTTTGCGGTGGATTTGCAGCAACAATTAGCTAAGGCGATGAATGCTGGTTGTGATACTGGGGTAATGGAAGTTAGTTCTCATGCTTTGCACCAGGGAAGGGTTTTGAGTTGTGCTTTTGAGGTGGGGGTGTTTACTAATCTGACTCAGGATCATTTGGACTATCATTTGAATATGGAGGATTATTTTGCGGCAAAGGCGTTGTTATTTAGTCCTAATTATCTGCACGGACGGGCAATTATCAATGCTGATGATGTCTACGGTAAACGGATAATTGCATCTTTGCATGGGGAACGGGTTTGGAGTTATAGCGTTAATGATAGTAGCGCTGATTTTTGGATGAGTGATTTAAGTTATCAACCGCATGGGGTGAGTGGGATTTTACATACTCCTCAAGGTAATGTGGCTTTTAGTTCGCCTTTGGTTGGTCAATATAATTTAGAAAATCTTTTGGCTGCTGTGGGGGCGGTTGTGCATTTGGGTTTAGATGTGCAATTGGTAGCAGGTGCTATTCCTGGGTTTCCCGGTGTTCCTGGCCGGATGGAACGGGTGCAAATTAGTTCAGAACAGGATATTAGTGTGATTGTGGATTATGCCCATACTCCTGATAGTTTGGAGAATTTGCTGAAGGCGGCTCGGCCGTTTATTCCTGGTAAGATGATTTGTGTGTTTGGTTGTGGGGGAGACCGCGATCGCACTAAACGTCCGAAAATGGGGAAAATAGCGGCGGAACTTGCAGATATAGCGGTGGTGACTTCGGATAACCCTCGCACGGAAGACCCGGAAAAGATATTACAGGATGTGGTGGCAGGTATTCCTGATATGGTACAGGCAATGGTGATTAGCGATCGCTCTACTGCCATTCGTACAGCCATTTTACAGGCTCAACCTGGAGACGGTGTATTATTAGCCGGTAAGGGTCACGAAGACTATCAAATTCTGGGGACTGAAAAAATTCACTTTGACGACAGAGAACAGGCTAGGGAAGCTTTACAGGAAAGAATTAATAGGGAATAGGGGACTGGGGACTGGGGACTGGGGA
>NZ_VIKX01000061.1 GCF_009711935.1 Dolichospermum sp. UHCC 0259
ACTTTTGACTTCCGCAAGGTTTTCCTGGTGTCTATGGCGCGGTGGAACCACACTGATCCCTTCCCGAACTCAGAGGTGAAACGCTGCTGCGGCGACGATAGTTTAGGGGTAGCCCTACGTCAAAATAGCTCGATGCCAGGTTTATTTTTTAACAACATCACCTCCTCTATTCAACTAGAGGGGGTTTTGTTTTTTGGGTGATACAAACACGCAATTACTCTCATCAATGTTTTGCTTTCCCAAAACCTTTTTATGAGCAAATAACGAAATAGTGCATTGATAAATATGAGTCGTCTGTTATATTTTATATCTGCCAGATGAGGAGAAAATTCAAGACATAACCAAAAATGAATTTATCAAAAGCATATTTTTGCTAACCTTGGCAAGAATACTATTGCCCAGACTACATGGATAATGTTTTTTGTCAATGTGTAAGTCCTAATATCTTATTAAGTCCTCTGAAATTGAAGTTAATCATCAATGTCAAATCTTACTGATACAAAAAATCAATCGCGTGTTATCGTCATTGGTGCGGGTATAGGTGGACTTACAGCTGGAGCATTATTAGCACATAGAGGCTATAATGTCCTCATTCTTGACCAAGCAATTGTTCCGGGTGGTTGCGCTTCCACTTTCAAACGTCAAGGATTTACTTTTGATGTTGGTGCGACGCAAGTAGCGGGTTTAGAGCCTGGGGGAATTCATCACCGCATTTTCTCAGAGTTAAATATAGAATTACCCACTGCGACACCTTGCGACCCAGCTTGTGCTGTATTTCTTCCGGGAGAATCTACACCCATTAATGTTTGGCGTGATTCTCAAAAATGGCTTGCAGAACGCCAAAAACAGTTTCCAGGAAGTGAACCTTTTTGGCAATTATTAACGACTTTATTTAATGCTAGCTGGGAATTTCAAGGACGTGATCCGGTTTTACCACCTCGGAATTTATGGGATTTAGGACAATTAATTAAAGCTGTCCGTCCGAGTACATTTATTACTGCACCTTTCACTTTATTGACTGTGGGAGATGCTTTGCGATTATGTGGTTTAGGAAATGATCAACGACTGCGGACATTTTTAGATTTACAACTGAAATTATATTCTCAAGTTAGTGCGGAAGAAACGGCTTTGCTTTATGCAGCTACAGCTTTGAGTGTATCCCAATTACCTCAAGGATTATTTCATTTGCAAGGAAGTATGCAAGTTTTGAGCGATCGCTTGGTAGAATCTTTAGAACGGGATGGTGGTAAGTTATTAATGCGTCACACCGTTGAAAAAATCGAAGTTGCCCATAACCAAGCTAAGTCCGTCATCATTAAAAATCAGAAAACCGGGAAAACTTGGACAGAATCAGCAGATCATATAGTTGCTAATGTCACCGTCCAGAACTTAGTTCAATTATTAGGAGAAAATGCTCCTTCTGGATATAAACAAAGGGTCGAAAAGCTTCCACCTGCTTCCGGTGCTTATGTGATTTATTTGGGTGTAGATAAAAGTGCAATTCCTCCTAATTGTCCACCGCATTTACAATTTTTATATGATGTAAATAAACCTATTGGCGAAAATAATTCCCTATTTGTATCTGTGAGTCATGAAGGAGATGGTCGCGCCCCATTAGGAAAAGCCACAATTATCGCTTCTTCCTTTGTTGATTTTATCCCCTGGTGGGAAACTCAAAATTATCAAGAGTTAAAACAAAAATTTACTCAAGATGCCATATCCAAACTTTCTGAATATTTCTATCTCAAACCAGAAACTATTATTCATGTAGAAGCTGCTACGCCTCGCACCTTTGCTGATTATACAGGTAGAGAAAAGGGAATTGTTGGTGGTATTGGTCAAAGAATTCCTACCTTTGGACCATTTGGTTTTGCGAATCGAACACCTATTAATAATTTGTGGTTAGTTGGTGATTCTACTCATCCTGGAGAAGGGACTGCGGGCGTTAGTTATTCAGCTTTAACGGTAGTTAGGCAAATTCAAAGTCAAGGGAATAGGCAAGAGGGAATAGGCAAGAGGGGGACAGTCCTACATAATTGAGGGCGGGGAGACCCCGCCCCTACAATCTGTTTTGATAGAATTAAAGAGAGATTGCATTTATCTAAACTAGCGGAAAGTCTGGCATCATAGGCGTAAAAATTGGTCAGGGGTGTTACCCTAATGATAAGGTTGCCAAAATATTCATCTAATCGCCAAATTTCTCCGTGAGACGCTAGGTAAACAGCGAGTATCAATGTTGAAAAAACTACAGAAAACACAAATTTATCTGCTTGCTGGTGCTGGACTATGTGCCTTTTTAGCCGGGGCAATGGTATCAGCGCCCCAAGCCGGTAAAACTATTAGTCAATGGTTGAACTTGAGTCAGAGTAAGCCGGAAAAACTATCTGAGGCGACAAAAGCTAAGTCAGTTGTTTTTTCTCTATTGTCTCAATCTGTACCAGAAAGATTAACAAAACTTACGGAAATTGCTGAAAAAGGTAGTTCCCCAGATCGGGAACGCGCCCGTTATCTACTCTCTTGTGATTACGTAGAAACTTCCCAAGGTAAAAAAGCCCTGAGTCTATTGACAGGACTGGAAAAAGATTATCCTGTATTAGCACCTTATATTTTACTTAAACAAGCCCAGGCTCATGATATTTTAGGTGAAGATAATCAAGCTTCTGATTTGCGCCAAAAGGTGGTAAGAGAATATGGCAAAGAAGCAGCCGTAGTTAAGGCTATATATGCGATCGCTCAACCAAAATTAGCAGATCAAGCGATCGCTCAATTTCCCTCCCATCCCCTCACCTGGGAAATTATCCGCAAACGGTTAAAAGATAACCCCAATCAACCCAAATTACAATTAATCTTGGCTCAATACGCCGCAGATGAGCCGGGAATTGTGGGCGTATTAGATCAATTGGTAAAACAGCCACAACTCAAACCCACAGATTGGGAACTCATTGGTTCAGTCTATTGGGATAACAATGAATTTACCAAAGCTAAAAATGCTTACGTCCAAGCCCCAAAAACAGCCACCAGCCTCTATCGTATCGCCAGAGGATTACAATTAAATAAAGAACAAGATCAAGCCATTGCAGTTTATAAACAACTACTACAAAAATTTCCCACCGCCAAAGAAACAGCAACCGCCCTATCAAGATTAGCCGATATTGCTAAAGGGAAAGATGCCATTATCTATCTTGACCAAATAATTAATAAATTTCCCGATCAAGCACCTCCAGCATTAGTCAGAAAAGCCAAACTTTTAGCATCTCTAAAAGATAATAAATCAGCCAATACGACAGAGAAATTATTGCTAGGTAAATATAGTAGCAGTGATGAAGCCGCAGAATTTCGTTGGAGAGTCGCTCAAACCAAAGCCAAAAACAATGATTATTTAGGAGCATGGCAATGGGCGCAACCAATTACTATTAATAACAAGACTAGTATTTTAGCTCCTAGAGCCGGATTTTGGGTAGGCAAATGGGCAACGATACTAGGCAAACAACAGGAAGCTATTACTGCTTATCAAGCTGTAATTAGTGAATTTCCTCAATCTTATTATGCGTGGCGTTCTGCTAGTATTTTGGGTTTAAATGTGGGGAATTTTAATACTTTGCGCGTGATGAATCCGGCAATTATTCCCCCTCAACGTCCTGTCCCTCCCGCCGGTTCTCAGACTTTCCATGAATTGTATTTACTAGGACAAGATCGTGATGCTTGGTGGCAATGGAAAACAGAATTTAAAAATAAAAAGCAGCCCAGTGTCGCTGAACAATTTACCGAAGGGTTAATGAGACTAACTAAAGGTGAATATCTCATTGGTATTGACAAAATCTCTAAATTAGAAGACAGGGAAACACCCGCAGAAAAAGCCGAATATGCAGCTTTAAGTCAACAATCAATCTATTGGCAAGCCCGTTATCCCTTTCCTTATTTTCAAGAAATTGAAAAATGGTCTACTTCTCGTCAACTAAATCCTCTCTTAGTTACAGCTTTAATGCGGCAAGAATCCCGCTTTCAATCCAAAATTCAATCCCCCGTCGGGGCAACAGGTTTAATGCAAGTTATGCCCAGTACAGGGGCATGGATAGCCCCACAAATCGGTTTAGATTTCAAAAAACTCAGTCTAGAAAATCCCAATGATAATATTATGTTGGGGACTTGGTATTTAGATCATACTCATCAACAGTATGGCAATAATTCCATGTTAGCGATCGCTAGTTATAATGCCGGTCCCGGTAACGTCGCCAAATGGCTACAAACTGTACCCAAACAAGATCCCGATGAATTTGTCGAAGAAATTCCTTTTGACGAAACAAGAAATTACGTCCGCCAAGTTTTTGGCAACTACTGGAATTATCTCAGACTTTATAACCCCGAAGTTTCTGCCATAGTCAGCAAATATTCAGCAACACACCCACAATTACCACCAAATTAATCAAACCGTAGGGGCGCAGGGCCTGCGCCCTTAATCAATTTCATAATATTTAATCCGATGTCAAATTTATTTTCTAGCCTAAACTAGATAAGGAGGAACTTAGATAAAATACAAACTAAGAAGAGGTCATCTTCCATGATTGCAACTCCCAGCTATAACTATCTTTCCCTCACAGAATATCTCCAAGGGGAAGAAACCAGCCCTATCAAGCATGAATACAGAGACGGAGACGTTTACGCAATGGCAGGGGCTAGTAATACTCATGTAGTTATTACGCTCAATATTGCTTCAATGCTGAGAAACCATCTACGTGGTACTGGATGTCAAGCCTACATTGCCGATACTAAAGCACACATTGAATCAATAAATACATATTACTATCCCGATGTCATAGTCAGTTGTGACCAAAAAGATAAAGCCTTTCATAACTTTTTGCGTTATCCTTGTTTAATTATCGAAGTCCTATCTCCCACCACAGAAGCCTTTGACAGAGGTGATAAATTTGCTGATTATCGCCACTTAGAATCACTTCAGGAATATGTATTAGTAAGTCAAACGCGGGTAAATGTAGAAATTTTCCGTCGTAATTCCGAGGGACAATGGGTATTTTATAGTTATGGACAGGGAGAAAATGTTCATTTATCCAGTGTAGATTTTCACTGTCCCACAGAAGATGTCTATGAAGACGTGAATTTTGAATCCCCTGCTGTGGAAAACGTAACTAATTCTTGACTGGGCGCAGGCCCTGCGCCCCTACGCTCCTTTTTTCTTCCTTTCTTCTTTATTCTTCCTTCTTCCTTCTTCCTCCTGACTCCTGACTCCTGACTCCTGACTCCTGACTCCTTGACTCTTGACTCCTGACTCCTTGACTCTAAATTTCAACCATAAAAATTGCCCCCGTTGGATAATTTCCCTCTACACTAATATGTCCACCATGAGCTTCAACAACCATTTTACAGAAAGCTAAACCTAAACCAATTTGATATGCACCTGTAATCAGATTTCCTACTTCATATTTAGCAAAAATTACTTCTCTTAATTCTTCCTTCACACCTGGACCAGAATCAGCTATTTGAATGATGAATTTTCCTGATGATGTGTAATTAGCAACAAAAGAAATTTGACTTTTTTCTGGTGTGAATTTAATCGCATTAGACAGTAAGTTATCAATTACTCGGCGGATGAGATTGGCATCTAAACTGACTGAAATTCCCGGTGCTGGTAGTTTAGTAATTAATTCTAGATCTTTTTTAGTTATATTTAGTTCAATATCGGCAATAGCAGTAGAACAAAGATCAAAAATATCAGTATCTGTTCGTTGAAGAGTGATCTTACCAGAATCTAATTTAGCCATGATTAGCAAACTATCAATCATGGATTGTAATTTTTGAGCGCTCGTAATAATTTGGCTAGTTTTTCTCTCCTGACGTTCTTGTGAATATTCTGTAATTCGCAAAATTTCCGCAGACATAATGATAGCTGTCAGAGGATTTCGCAAATCATGAACTATCATATTAGAAAGGTCTTCTCGTAAACATAAAGTTTCTTGTAAAGCATCATATTGTTGTTTAATTCTTAACATGGAACGAGTCCGCGAACGTAATTCTAATCCATTAATGGGTTTGCTAATAAAATCATCAGCACCCGCTAATAGACATTGGGATAAATCTTCTTTACTAGAAAGGGCTGTCACCATAATTATAGGAATATGTTTCCAATGAGAATTGGATTTAAATTTTTTGCAAAATTCGATACCATTCATTTCTGGCATCATGACATCTAATAAAATTACATCAGGTTGAAAATAGTCCAAAAGATTCAGTGCTTGTTGTGCATTGTTAACATAGCTTAGTTCATAGCCTTGACTATCTAACAACGTATCAATTACGTCAAAATTATCAGGTTCGTCATCAATAATTAAAATTTTAGGCAATGTAGACATATCTAAGGGTTGCTGATAGCATAGCGTGGCGTAAGCCATAAAAGCTTATTTGGTTAAGAGTAGGATTTAGGAAGAAGTAGGAAGAAAGCAGAAAATTTATTTATCAACATAATATGTGAAGTTAATTTAGTGCGGCATATTTAAAGATAAGTGTTGAGTTAATAAGTCTTGAATTTTAGCCAGGAGAATTTTTAACTTGACTGGCTTAGTAAAATATTCATTTGCTCCCATTGCGATACATTTATTCCGGTAGATTTGCTTATCACTGTTACTAGTATCATCACTGTTATTATTAGGCACATTTAAGCCATGAAAAGCAATAATAGGTATATACTGAAGTTGTTGATCTGCACGTAGCAATTTAATTATTGCTATTTTATCTATATCTGACATGGGTATGTCTACGAGAATCAAATCAGGGTTTTCTTTTTTGGTAATATTTACACATTCTTCGTCATTTTTGACTAAAATAGTTCGATATCCCCTAGCTTCTAGATAATTAAAAATCGTGGTGATATTAGCTTGAGTATCATCACCAAAGAGAATGATGGCAGAATAATTTTTATGAGCATGGTTAGTGGTTGTTGATACGATAGATTTTTGATTATGCGTCTCCTTTGGCAAGACATGACTCCTAACTACTAGTTCCTCTCTGTATGGTATATCTACTCGGAAAGAACTACTATGATCAACTTCACTTCTAACTGTGATTTTACCCCCATGTAGTTCTACTATACTCAACACGGCTTAATTACTTGATTTTATGGGTAGGGGTTTAGCAGTGCTAAACCCCTACAAATCTGGGGTTTTCGTAATTTTACAAAAGTCCATATCTCAACCGTTTTTAGTATATCAAGGAAGTAAGTAGCATAATTCAGGATTCAGGATTCAGGATTCAGAAGGATGGTAGACAATTTCTTGTCTGCGTCCTGTAACTTTTGGCAAATTTATTTATTTTTAACTGTAACTTGTCAATTATTCATTTTTATATCACTATGCACGCGTATAATATCCATAATAAACAGTTAACCCCCTCTTCCCTCTTCTGCTTTCTTCTGACTCCTACAATTGTTTACCGCACCTTTTACAAAATCCGGCATCTGCATCATGAAAAGCTAAACCGCACCCTTGACAAACAGTTTCCACCTGATTTGCAGTTTTTACCAATCTTCTAATTAAATCACCAATCTGCCAAGGAATCAGAGCTACTCCCGTTAAAATCATCAATACCGTTAGTAAGCGACCTAACTCAGAAATTGGTATCACATCACCAAATCCTACAGTTGTCATGGTCACAACTGAGAAATAAAAAGCATCTAAAAAAGTATCAAAATTCTGGGGATTAACTGGATGTTCAACTTGATAAATTAACCCGGAAAAAACAAAAACTATTGCAAATAAAGTAAATAATATCCTCGCAAAAATTACACTATCTTGATTACTGATACTACCAATTAAAAACTTTTTATCAATAAATCTCAGCAAACGCAAGATTCTAAACCAACGTAATAGTCGGATAAAACTAATATTTACTAATCCTATAAAAGATGGCAAAATTGAGATTAAATCAATAATTGCATAAAAACTCAGAATATATTTAATTCTATCTTTTGTACTCCATAAGCGCAGTAAATATTCTCCAGCAAAAATTACTAAAACACAATTGTCTAATACTCTTAACTCCCAGCGAGCTTCTTGAGAAAGATCATAAGTTTCTGCCACAAAAATTCCCGATGATACTAAAACTAACAAAGAAATAGTTACACTAATCACCTTACCTACAGGAGTTTCTATGTCTGTTAAGTAAAAGTCTATTTTTTCTCGGTTTAGCACCATCTTTTCCAAAATTAACCAAAATTAAACATTAAAAATCAAAAGGTTAAAAAAATTTTTACCAATTAAGAATTAAAATCTTAATCCAACTCCACCTTGTAAGGATAAAGCTGTACCACCAGTATTTCGGTAGGCATCAAAGGCAATAATAGCATTACCAAAAATCACAGTATTACTATTAGGAATAACATAGTCAATTCCTGGTTGCAAAGCAAAGCTAATTTTATTACCAACAGGGGAAGGGGTATCACCACTGGTTAAGACTAAACCAGCACCTAAATAAGCATCAGTTTGCCAGTTGAGAGGGATGTCATAGGAAACAGTCGGGACTACTGCTGTTCCCTTACCAATTAAAGCTTGAGTGCGGAAAGAAATGGGTGTTTCTAGTAATTTGTAGCGAAAAGCCAGGACTCCACCCAATTGAGTCCCATCTGTCAATCCTACGGTCGGACCAATACCAACATAACTGCCATAAGCTACTTGTGCCTGTGCTGGTCGAGAGTTTACCACTAAACTCAAAACTGTTCCGATTCCCATTACCCCAAGCCAACATTGAAAACGTTTCATTACCCCACTCCTGACACACTCTGAATTTAATTTAACAATCCCCGGTCTAAAAAGCTAAAACATGAGCGTAGTTCTGTGAATAATTATTCAGGGCAAACTTATCAATTTTTAGCTTGCGTGGCGCATCCACCTAATATCTTATCGCTTTATGGCTAATCTTTAAGGGTTTTTGGTATTTTGCTTATAAAATACCTCATCCCCTTATATGATTATGGACAACGGGAATTTAGTCCACCTTGAGTACAAATAAATGCCAATTGTTGCGGATCTAAATTTTTAGCTTGACTGAAATCTACTCCTTTAATTGAGGCATTTTGAGAACCAATATCAGGTGTTTCCACAAACTGATCTGCTGGATTTTGTTTACCAACAAAGAGAATTGTGCCTTGAAAATCTGCTCCAGCGACATTAGCTCCTTGTAAGTCAGCACGACTTAAATCAGCATTTCGCAAATTAGCGTTTTCTAAGTTGGTCGAGCGTAAACTAGCACCAGTAAGGCGAGTGGCACTTAAGTTAGCATGACTGAGATTAGCATAATCTAAATAGCTTTCAGATAAATCTGCACCTTGCCAATCTGTTTTAGTTAAGTTCGCGTAGGCTAATTGTGTACCAATGGCAGAAACACGGACTAGATGGGCAGCATATAAATTTGCTTCTGTTAAGTTGGCGTTGCTTAAATCGGCATTTGTAAGGCTGGCATTTTCTAAAATCGCATTGCGTAAATCTGTACCTACTAACTGGGTACTACTGAGATTGGCATTAAATAAACGGGTGTAGGATAAGTTAGATTTGTTAAGATTAGCTCCACTTAAATCACTCCGACTCATAGGAACCCGACTCAAGTTGGTATTACTTAAGTTAGCTTGTTTTAATTGAGTGTTGTTTAAATCGGCGATCGCATCATCGTAAGTATCCCCACGTCCATCTTCGCCGACGCTGCGGAAACGGCTACCTTGGAAGTTAGCTTGGTTAAGATTTGCTGATTTCAAGACAATTCCTGATAAATCAAGGTTGTTTAATACCAAGTTAAATAAAGGCTTTTTCCCAGATGCTTGAGAACCTAATTGAGCATTACTTAAATCAATCTTGTTAATTTTGCCATTATAGGCCAGAATTTTATTAATTACTTGCTGGGTGAGAATTAACTGATTTTGCCTAATCTCCCCATTGGCACTTTTACCCATAGATGCTAGTTCTCCCGCGAGAAACTGATTCATCCGGTTTAATTCGGGGATGGCTTTAAAACCAGCATTAGTTAAGGCTTGTTGAATGGTATCCAAGGTTTTGGGGTCTGTTTCTTTAACTAATAAGTCAATTAATAATTTAATGGATTGTTTATCATCAACACTACCCAGGGCTAGAATAACTCTTTGTCGGTCTTCGTTGGTAACGCCGTTGTTGGGATTGAGTGATCTGATGAGTTCAAGAAACTTTTGACTATTAGTTTGTTCGCTTCTCCGCTGGTTTTCTTGGGTTTGGATGTAGATTTGTGTACCTATTAAGGTTGATAACACAGCAATCATGCTAGTTAAACCTACTAAAAACAGGCTGATAGTAGGGTTATTTCTGGGGGAAGAAGGGGGAGTAGATTGTTGATTTGCTGCACTATCTGCATTATTTTCGGTTGCGGTTGAATGTTCTTCAGCAGGGATAACAGTGCTTGTTGCATCTATTGTGTATGTCCCTGCAAGTTGATCATGGAAGGAGCGGCGATGCTTTTGGTTAGGCCAGCCTTTTGATTCTGCTAATATCATTAACATTGCTAAAGATGTAAACAGAGCTAGGTTGGGAAAAACAAAGCTGTAACGCCAGAGTAGATATGCTGCGGAAACTGGTATTGTCCAACGTCCTAATCCTTCTCTAACGATAACTGCGCTCAAACCTGGAGTTTCTCCGGCAATGTTAACTACTCGCACACCAAACCACCGTTTAGGAATGGTGCTACCTGTTTTAGCCAGTAAATACAATTGCCACCCACAGAGACTTGTAGGCAATAATAGGGCTAATGTCCACAGGATATTGGTCGGCCAGGCGACATTGCGAATACCATAGCTGATGGGTAATGCTAGTGGTCGGGCGATCGCTTTTTCTGTGACTACCAAGACAGGATTCAGCGGCACTCGCTGGATCTCGCTACGAGAATTTACATATACGCCTAAACTATAAGGAACTAACCCACTGGCAATAAAGAGTGTTATTTCCACCGTCCAAGCCACAAAACGCCTCGTCGCTAATGGTGTAATCTTAACTTTTTTCGGTTCTTTTGGGCGGCTAGACTGACTACTACTTTTGCCGATCATTGGATTCGCCATTGCATAATTACCTGTGATTTTTTTACGCCACCATTGGCATGATTAAAATAGGCTATTGCTTATTTTCCTTGTCCATTAGCAATAAAAAATTTGTATCCAAGATACACTAACAATGTCAAAACCGCCAGACTAATTACAGAAGCAACTAGAGCAAATACTGTTTGCAACATCCAAACGGTTATCAACATGACTATACCTGTAACTGCCAGCTTTTTAATTGTTGATAAACCATTAAACCAATTTCTGGATCTTTCTAAATATAAGTTCCATCGAGCAACTTTAGTTACAGGTGTCTGTGCTGCGGATTGATGAGCATTTACACCAGCAGATTTGATTTCTGCTTCTAGGTTTTGGAGACGACGTTGTAAATCTTCTTCGGGTTGAGAGTTCATAAATCTTTATTCATCTTTTATTAACAGCAAACAAGGACATTTTTGCAAAAAACTGGCTGCCTTTGCCTCAGCATCTGGATTATTAATATGTGTGGGTGTTGGTCGAATCATCCCGGTAAATAAATCATCTAATCCGTAGGGAGTAAAAAATTGCCATTCTCCCTGTTTGTTCATGCGAACCCCTACAGCAGTTGCCGTATGCAACCAATTTCTAATTCCATCTTCTGTGCTATTATAGGTCATTCTTCCAGCCCGCCAATGCCCAAAACTGGCTTGATTTTTAACATCAAACTCCTGTTCGGGAAATTGGGTTTTGAGAGTAGACTTGGCGAATAATTCTTGGTCACGGTTGCCGATTTCATCAAAAAAAGCAATATCAAAATCTTTGATAAATAAATCACATTCTTTTCCCAACAAAGCACGCCAAACTGTATTTCTGACTGCACCTCCAGCTAACCACCAGTTAGGTAACTCCAGTTGGGCTATTGCGGGTAAGACAGTGGCAATAATCGAATTAGTAAGAATGTTTTGTAGTTGTGTATTATTATTCATAATATCTGATGTTAGATGAGTATGGATAATGTCAGTAACTCAGCCCTAAAGGGACTGAGCTTGTAAGAAATTACAAGCTGTACTGACCAGTCTAAGTCTTAACTGACTACGTTTTTTGAGTCACGACACCCTGGAATGCGTAGCTAGTTCCCTGCTCTGTCATTTGCAATTAAACAGTTTTAAAGTCACTGAAACAGTGTTGCAAGTCTAAAAAGCTCTTAAAACATTGACGAAGCTAACATCACCCCGAAAGGGAGGCACATCGCGTGCAACACATTATGCGTACAGAGTTGGGAAATTTGAATCGGTAATTGTCCCGTTGAAAGTACACCACAAAAGTACCCCGAATTTCTTAACTCCAAGGCGGTAATGAAAAAAGATTCAAAGCGGTTAAAACCGCCCGTGCGATCACTGAGCTTGTCGAAGTGTCGCTTCCCTCTCAGGGCTTAAGCCTCTGAGTTTCCTACTTACTGGGTATCCTTATGAACATAGATAATAATACTTTGGATTTAGTGGCTGGGGGATTAGCGATCGCTATTCTGATAGGAGGAATGTTGATGATGTTTACTACCATCTTCAGCACTAAAAAATAATTTTTTGCTCCAGGGACTCTCCTGAAATTCGGGGAGGAACACCCGTCCGAGGGAGGGAATCATCGCAAAAACAGCAACCAAGGCTGTAGGTGTGGCACTTGCAGCAAATTGTCATCAAACAAAGTCCATTTCCCAACCGTGTTTAGTATAAGCGATCGCTCCAATGTTTTTAGTTTTCATGGTTGCACAAGCGATCACGAATAAAATCTCGAAAACAAGTCACCTTGGCAGGCAACAATCGCCAACCTTCGTGGAGTAAATAGAGATAGCTGGATTCCCCTAGAGACCATTCAGAGAGAACAGGCATCAAGCGATTTTCCTCCATAGAGTCGCAGCCAACGGTTCGACCCAAAAAACTAGGTAGTAATGCAATTCCAGCACCCGCGATCGCCATAGTTTGGAGATAGGTAAAATCATTCGCCATCATTCGAGGCTGGAACTTCATTGTGATGCGACGATTGCTTTGCTGGAAGGTTAAAGGTTTATTGCCAGGAAAGCGTTGATGGCAGAGAATAGTATGCTGACTGAGTGCATCGGGATGTTGGGGCGTGCCATGCTGGGCTAGATAATGGGGACTGGCGAAGAATTGTAGCGAGATCGACATTAAGCGATAGAATAAATAATCCGCATCGGGCAATGTTTTGGCGACACGCAAGGCAATATCAATTTGATGGGTTTTGAGATCGAGCATTTGCTCCGACAGCACTATATCCAAGCGAATCTCTGGATAGCGATCGAGAAATTCTATTATCAAGGGTGGAAAGATGGACAGCCCCAAATCCATTGGCATGGTAATCCGCAATAAACCCGATGGAGCTTGGCGGCTATTGCTCAATTCCGTTGCTCCTTCATCCAACATCGCCAATGCCTGCAAACTGCGATGATAAAACGCCATCCCCGCTTCAGTGGCAGAGACCGACCGAGACGAGCGATTAAGCAATTTCACCCCTAACTGCTTTTCTAACCGAGTCATGCGACGGCTCACGCTCCCCTTCGTTTCCCCCAATAGTTCGGCGGCACGGGTAATTCCACCGCAATCAATAATGGAACAGAGCGATCGCAGATCAGCCAAGTCGCCGCTAAATTTTTCCATCGTAACAAGTTTTCATTTTAGCAACAATGAGTTTCAAATTTGCTCATTGTTTCATAACATCTTACTAATTATCATAGGATTTATAACAATTTTCTAACTTAAGAAAGGCAAAATATCATGCCATTTATCCATCCTGCCATAATGTGGGGGGCAGTTGGTTTATACCTGTACGTCGGCTATCTCGGTTGGCAGTCCCGCCGAATTAGGTTCGTTAAAGGAGAAACCCGCAAAGAATTGATCCAAAACCATGTGGGAGCCAAACACGCGAAAGTAGCTCCTTTGTTACTGGGATTGTTGCTAGTTGGTGGGGGAATAGGGGCGATCGTCAGTTATCAATTTACGAAGGTATTTTTGGGTGGGCTACACGGAAAAATCGGAGCCTTGATGATGCTCCTGATTATCGGTTCTGCAAGTTTAGCTCCCATAATGCAAAAAGGTGTTGCTTGGGCAAGACCCGCGCACGCTGGAATCGGCATTCTGTTGTTGCTTTTGTACCTATTTGAGATTCCCAGTGGAATGGAAATTGTGCAAGCAATTTTAAAAACTAGCTAGATCCACAAACATCAGTCAATATGGAACAACACCGTAGCAAAATGAAAAACAACCAATGCGTAGAATCACCGCAATCCAAACCCGTCGCCAAGTGCTAGGGTTCCTTGGTGGAACAACGGTTATCTCACTGATAGGATGTCTACAGAGAAAATCTGCCGCAGATTCTTCAATTCAAGCATTAGCGCCAAAATCTTCTACTTGCCTAGTCAAACCTGAACAAACTGAAGGACCTTATTTCATCAATGAAAGGCTCAATCGCGCAGACATCCGTTCTGACCCCTTGGATGGCTCGATCCGTCAGGGAGTGCCATTGCGGCTAGTCTTTCAAGTTTCTCAGATCAGGGATAAATCTTGTCTTCCGTTAAGTGGGGCGATCGTCGATGTTTGGCATTGTGACGCTGAGGGAATCTATTCGGATGTGATCGATCGCAGTTTCAATACCGTCGGCAAAAAATTTCTGCGTGGTTATCAGGTGACAGATGGGAATGGAACGGCGGAGTTTATCACCATTTATCCTGGACAGTATCCCGGTAGAGCTATCCACATCCACTTCAAAATTCGCGCCATCTCTGCATTCCAACAAGGCCAAGAGTTTACATCACAGCTTTACTTTGATGATGTCCTGAGCGATCGCGTTCATGCCCAAGCTCCTTACCGAAAGGAAGAACAACGCACCCTCAATCGTGAGGATGGCATCTTTCAAAGGGGGGGTGAACAGCTTACACTCCAACTTACTCAAGCAGCAGAAGGTTATGTAGGAAGATTTAATATTGCGCTGGAGCAGTCTTAAAAGTTATCTAGAAATCTCTCCTTGTGTTGAATCTCATTTTATCTAGGAAAAACAAACATGAATACGAATGAACGTCTACTTGTCACTGGCGCATCTGGTCATCTCGGACAACTAGTAGTGGAAGCACTACTCCAGGTGGGACAGACCAACCTGATTGCCACCACTCGCCAGCCAGAAAAGCTCACTCACTTCGCCAGCCGTGGGGTTAAAGTCCGCGCCGCCGATTTCAACCAGCCAGAGAGTTTAGTGTCAGCCTTTGCGGGAGCTACGCGCCTACTGTTGATCAGCACGATGGATGTTGGTTCACGCATCCCACAACACAAAACGGCGATCGCGGCTGCTCAGGAGGTGGGTGTCCAGCACATCATTTACACTTCTGCCCCAAATCCCGACCATTCTCCCTCGTTGGTCGCGCCAGACCACGCCGCTACCGAGCAGCTAATCCGGGAATCAGGGCTAACTTATACCTTTTTGCGGAACAATCTCTATGCTGAAAATCTGTTCTATACCTTGCCTACTGCCCTGAAGGCTGGGGTGCTATTAGGCTGTGCTGGAGACGGGAAAACTGCCTATGTGCATCGGAGTGATTGTGCCGCCGCCGCCGCAGGTGCGCTTTTGCAAGCTGAAAAATTTGCTAATGTTGCCCTAGATATCAGTGGACCGATCGCCTATACCCACAGCGAACTAGCTGAACTGGTAGCTAAAGTGACCGGCAAGAATTTCGTCTATCGTGATGTATCGCCAGAAGAATTACAATCGGCCTTGGTAGAGGGCGGACTTCCCGATCCCTTCGCACAATTATTTGTCGGCTTCGATCGCGCCATGCAGCAGGGCGACCTAGCCGCAGTCACCGATGCTGTCCAACAGCTATCTGGACATAGCCCGCAAGATATCACTGAACTGCTGCGAGGGGGATTGCATTGAGCGATCATTGGACTATCCCAACAACACCTCTGCCATTACCAACCTATTTTATTTCTCACGGTGGTGGTCCTTGGCCGTGGATGAAAGACCAAATGTCCGATTTTGAAGCTCTAGAAGCTTCTTTACAAGCCATGCCACAAGCGATCGGCGCGACTCCCAAGGCTATTTTGGTGATTTCAGGACATTGGCAGGAGTCTACTCTCTCTCTATCTTCGGCAGCACAGCCCCCGATGATCTATGACTATTCTGGCTTTCCTGCCCATACCTATCGGGTGCAATATCCTGCGCCGGGTTCACCCGCATTGGCGGAACAGGTGCGCGAGTTACTCAGTTCAGCAGGTTTTGCCGTCAATTTAAATCCCCGCAGAGGATTCGATCACGGGACTTTTGTACCTTTAGCCGTAGCCTATCCCGAAGCAACAATTCCTGTTGTCCAGCTATCCATGCAGCGCGATTACGATCCCGCGTTTCATCTAGCTGTGGGACAGGCGATCGCCCCTTTGAGGCAAGCTGGGGTCTTAATTATCGGTAGTGGCTTGAGCTATCACAATCTCCGCCAATTGGGTCCTCAAGCAAAGCAGCCTTCCCATCAGTTTGATCAGTGGCTCACTGAAACCCTCTGCACCA
This sequence comes from Dolichospermum sp. UHCC 0259, assembly GCF_009711935.1. Taxonomy (GTDB): domain Bacteria; phylum Cyanobacteriota; class Cyanobacteriia; order Cyanobacteriales; family Nostocaceae; genus Dolichospermum. Next base: position 16,601 of record NZ_VIKX01000061.1, read on the forward strand.
TGAAGGGGATGATGCGTCACCACCAACTCACCCGCTGGAGTCAAGCCTCTGCTGCTCGGATGGCCCATCCCCAAGAAGATCATTTAGTGCCGTTGTTTGTGGCGGTGGGAGCAGCGACAAATGAATTAGGCGATCGCGTCTACCATGAGGATGCGTTGTTCGGTGGGGTCGCAGTTTCGAGTTTTCGATTTGGTTGATGCACCTGAGTTGTGATGGTTTTCCCACCCAGAGCAAAAGTAAAATCTCTAAAATACTTATCCAGTAATGATCCCAGGGAGTATATCTCTCCCGCAAAGCCATAGGTATAAGTTGGCTGTGCGCCACTTACAACTCATTTAGGATTGCGTTACATATGATATAAATGGAAGGTATATTTAAACTCCATCTTTACAGAAATATCCGGTAAGTGTAAAGCTCAGTGGCTTTAGCCCCGAGATATAAGCGACACGGGCAGTTCGGCACGCTCACTGACCACGGTTTTAACCGCCTTCAGTCATGTACTGCCAAATATCTTGACAATTTTACACTACAAAAAGTAGTATAACATTGGAGGTAAGGGGAAGGTAAAAACGATGCTTGTTTTTGAGTTTAAAGTTCATGGGAAATCAATTCAGTTAACAGCAATAGATGATGCAATTCGTACTGCCCAATTCGTTCGTAATAGCTGTATTCGGCTATGGATTGACGCTAAAGATATAGGTAAAAACGACTTGCAGAAATATTGCGCTGTCTTAGCTGCTAATTTTCCATTTGCTAATGAACTTAATTCGATGGCGCGACAAGCTAGTGCTGAAAGAGCATGGTCTTCTATCTCTCGGTTTTATGATAACTGCAAGAAGAATATTCCTGGGTTAAAGGGATATCCTCAATTTCAAAAAGATTGTCGTTCTGTTGAATACAAAACATCAGGATGGAAACTTGCTTCGGATCGTAAATCCATCACTTTTACCGATAAAAAAGGTATCGGGCGATTAAGAATTAAAGGGACTCGTGACCTTCATTTCTACCAAATAAATCAAATCAAACGAGTTAGATTGGTTAAACGGGCTGACGGTTATTATTGTCAGTTTTGTATTGATGTTAATCGTCAAGAAGATATAACACCATCAGGAAACACGATTGGATTGGATGTAGGATTAAAAGAATACTATACCGATTCTAATGGCGTAATGATTGAGAATCCTAAGTTTCTGCGTATTGGAGAAAAGGTTCTTAAACGTTCACAACGTAGCGTTTCCAGAAAAGTCAAAGGGTCAAAAAATCGAGGCAAAGCTAGACAGATTTTAGGAAAACGCCACCTCAAAATAAGTAGGAAACGTAAAGACCATGCTGTGAAATTAGCACGGTGCGTAGTTCAGTCTAACGACTTGATATCCTATGAAGATTTGAGGATTAAAATTATGGTGAAAAATCATTGTCTAGCTAAGTCTATTAACGACGCATCTTGGTATCAGTTTCGTGTCTGGCTTGAATACTTTGGGAAAGTATTTAAGAGAGTCACGGTGGCGGTAAATCCGCAATATACTAGCCAGGAATGCTCTAGCTGTGGTGAAGTTGTTAAGAAAACTCTATCTACGAGGACACACGTTTGTCAGTGTGGCTGTGTGATGGATAGAGATGAGAATGCAGCTAGAAATATCCTTAGTCGAGGATTAAGTACCGTAGGGCATACGGGAACTTTCATGCTAGACATGAGCAACGCTTTAGGAGATAAGACCTCTATTCAGGTTGGAGAAATCCTGTCTGAGCAAGTCATGTCTTTGATTAAAGAATCTCAGTCACTTTAGTGCTGAGAGTGTCAATTCTGTCTGAATTATAAGGGTTCACTTCAACTATGTTAAGCAATTTGGAAGCGGCAATTGTGCAAAACCCTTTAGTTGCAGGGGGCGAGGCAACTGTGCTTTCAGCAGTAGAACAGATGAGTAACCTGAGTAGGCAGGAGATAAATGAGGACAATACATCATCAACCTGTGTAGTAATTGTGTCCGATGGGCTAAAAGTTTTAGGAATCTTGACTCAGCCAGACGTGATGCGTCTAGTAACCCAACAGCAGCCGATCGCCCAACTGACACTGAGGCAATTTTGGCAGCAACGATCGCCTTCAGCTAGTTTAATAATTTCAGAATCCGACTTGAAAGATTTGCGTAATATTAACGACGCGATCGCCTACTTTGAATCGTCACAAATTACGCATTTAGCGATCGTAGACGCACAAGATCAACTGGTTGGTGTACTCCAGCATGAATCCCTCAAACGGCTGAGATGTTCCATCATTTACGAAGCCACTGCTTCGCTCTTGGCTATCCAACAAAAAATTCATGAACGAATTGCCCAAGGTTCGCCACTTTCAGAGGTATTGGGTGATTTGCTACTAACGATGGAAACCTATTTGAGGGGTTCTAGTTGTTCGATTACACTCTGTCGGGATGGACGCTTGAGTGATGTGATCGCACCAAGTTTACCGCAGGACTATGCAGTGGCATTAGTGAAGGCGAATTTACCGATCGCCGAGGGGGTGGGTAGCTGTGGAACTGCGGCATTTCGGCGCGAGTTGGTCGTGGTGACGGATATTGAGCATGATCCCCTATGGCAAAAGGACAAAGCCTTTGTCCTCTGCTATGGATTACAAGCCTGTTCGTCCATGCCGATTTTTGCCAGCGATCGCACTTTATTAGGTGCGTTTGGCATTTATTATTACGAGCAGAAAGCACCTCAAGCTCAGGAGCTAGACTGGATCGCTCAGGCTGCCAATATTGCAGGTATTGCGATCGAGCGAGATCGAGCCGTACAAGCTTTGCAGCAGCTAAATCACGAACTGGAAAATCGGGTGCAAGTGCGAACAGAGGAACTGCAAGAACGGGAACAATTTTTGCAGACGGTACTGGATACATTTCCCCTTTCGGTGTTTTGGAAAGATGTCAATTCGGTGTATTTGGGATGTAACCAGAATTTTCTGGACGATGCGGGACTTCAGACGATCGCACAGATTATTGGCAAGACGGATTATGAAATGCCTTGGAAAGAGACGGAAGCGGATGTTTACCGAGCCGATGATCGGGCAGTAATCGAGAGTCAAACAGCCAAACTGGGAATTGTGGAAACTCAACATCAAGCTAGTGGTCAAACCATTTGGGCGGAAACTAACAAGTTGCCTCTCCGCAATCTGCAAGGTGAGGTGATCGGCGTGTTGGGTACTTATCAAGATATCAGCGATCGCAAAGCTGCTGAAAAAGCTCTGATGCTTAAACAAAGTCACCTCGCGGCGCTGATGAATAATATTCCCCACCTTGCTTGGATTAAGGATGAACAAAGTCGGGTTATTGCGGTAAATGAACCCTTTGCCCAAGCCTTTGGCGTTTCGGCTGAGGAATTAGTCGGTAAAACAGCTTATGATATTTTCCCAGCAGACTTGGCTCAAGCTTATCATGACGATGATGCTGCGGTCTTACAATCTGGTCAACGCAAAGTAGTGGTGGAACGTAGCAGAAAAGCTGATGGAACTTTAGGGTGGTTTGAAACAACTAAAACGCCCTTTAGGGATGATCAGCTAAATATAGCTGGAACAGTAGGGATTGCGGCGAATATTACCGATCTTAAAACGCTGGAGCTATCGTTAAAAGCCAGTGAGCGCCGCTATGCCAGTCTCGCGGCGGCAGCTCCAGTCGCTATTTTTCGCTTTGATGAGCCACTTAACTGCGTTTATGTCAACGAGCGCTGGAGTGAACTGAGTGGGCGACCCATAGAATCAGCCTTGGGACATGGTTGGATGGAATCATTGCATCCCGACGACAGTGAGCAAAGCATAGCCGAATGGACTGAATACTACGCCAATTCTAATCCTGAGAGTCAGATCATTCATGGCAGCGAAGGTCGGCATCTCCGTCCAGATGGCTCTACAACATGGTGTTATATCCAAGTGGCGAAGGAATTTGATGATGATGGCAACGTAGTGGGCTATATCGGCACGCTGACCGATATTACCGATCGCAAAAATATTGAACTCACCCTCCAAGAAAGTCAAACCCAATTCCGCCGCATGACAGAAAGTGTGCCAGGGATGATTTTCCGCTATGTTTTACATCCTGATGGTCGTGATGAATTAATCTATGTCAGCCCCCAAGTACAGCAGATTTATGAACTCACCCCTGAAGCGGTGCGTCAGGATATAAGTTGTCTCTGGGCAAGAATTCACAAGGAAGATGTTCCTAAGATGCAAAGAGCCGTTCAGGATTCGGCTGCTTCCCTCCAACCCTATTTCGTTGAAGGACGTTTGCTCTTGCCGAATGAACGGGTGAAATGGATACAAGTTATTTCCCAGCCCGATCTCCAAGAGAATGGCGATATTATTTGGGATGGTGTGGTGATTGATGTTAGCGATCGCAAAAATGCTGAAAAGAAATTGCAGGATCTATCCAAACGATTGGAACTTGCGATTGAATCTGCTCAAATTGGCATTTGGGAATTTGATTTTTCCAATAATCGTCTATTCTGGGACGATAGGATGCTGGCTATTCATGGTGTATCACCCGAAGCATTTCATGGTACTTACGAGGATTGGAGTAGTCGTGTGCATCCCGATGATTTGCTCAAAGCCCAGCCCAACCTTTCACAGGAACAAGTCAGTTACAGCACGGAATTCCGCATCATTCGCCCCGATGGTGCAGTCCGATGGATCATGGTTTCCTCCTTTAGTCAGCGCGATCTTCAGGGGGAATTATTGCGTATAGTAGGAGTGAATCTTGATATTAGCGATCGCAAAAATACCGAACTTGCACTTAAAGACCTATCAGATCGTCTGGAATTTGCCCTCAAAGGAGCCAATATTGGTATTTGGGAATGGCAAATAAATGAAGGGCGTTTGCTGTGGGATGAACGAATGTTTAGCCTTTATGAAGTTTCGCCAGAGGAGTTTTCTGGTAAATATGAAGATTGGCTCCAGCGCGTTCATCCTGATGATCGAGATGGGGTACAGCAAGCTGAACTACAAGCCTATCAAGAGGATAAAGAATGTCGGGTCGAATTTCGGATTATTCGCCCCGATGGCACAATCCGCTTTATTGATTCCTACGTCTTCAACCAATATAATGCCCAAGGTGAAATCCAAAAGAAGGTTGGGCTAAACATTGATATTACTGATCGCAAACAAGCACAACTACAATTGCAGCGCATTAATGAAGAACTCATCAAGGCAACTCGCCTCAAAGATGAGTTTCTTGCCAATATGAGCCATGAATTACGCACCCCTCTCAACGCCATTTTAGGGATGACGGAAATCCTTCAGGAGGAGATTTTTGGAGACTTAAATGAACGGCAAATGCAATACCTCCAAACCATTGAGAAAAGTAGCAACCATTTACTAGTGGTCTGTCAAGCAAAAAATTGTGAATTTGAGAGAGAATAGGGGGGCTATT
>NZ_VIKX01000062.1 GCF_009711935.1 Dolichospermum sp. UHCC 0259
TCGCTGGTTTTGGTCTTAGCACACTCAAGCAATTATTTAGAATGAAATAGCCCTGGAATTATTGGCTGTAATGAAAGCAGCTTAGAGGTTATTTAAAAAGTCTAAATTCATACTTTATCTCGTTCCCAATCGGAGACTAGGAACGAAAAAGTTTTCATCAACTACAACACATTGCAGGTTGCAGGAGTTACAAATTTGAAATCAACACTTAAACATTATTTAGGGCTTGCTGAATAAACGCAAAACTTAGATAAATCAAGAGTTTGAAGGTGAAAAAGGTGAATCAGGTGCAAGGAATCAGGGTGGAAATTAGCAAAAACCTATCACTTTACCAGATTCAAGACTATTCTTCTCTTCTTCTAATTCTTCCTCCTGACTCCTGACTCCTGACTCCTGACTCCTGACTCCTGACTCCTGACTCCTATTTCTATTCCTCTAACTCAATCTCTTCTTCTTCCTCAATATCATGAGGTTGAACTACAGAATTAGCAGAAACTACAGCCCCCTTATCGAGTTTTTCCAAAACCTGTTCTTTAACTTTGGCAGCAAATTCTGGTTTTTCTTCTAAATACTTAATCGCGTTATCTCTACCTTGGGAAATGTTTTCACCACTGTAGCTATACCAAGCACCTTTACGCAAAAGAACACCCGTTTCTTCAGCTATATCCACTAAACAACCAATGGTAGAAACACCCTTACCAAAAATAATGTCAAATTCGGCAATTCTAAAAGGTGGTGCAACTTTATTTTTAGCTACTTTGACTTTGACACGGTTGCCAAATTCATCAGTTCCTTTTTTCAAAGTTTGAATTCTGCGAATATCCAAGCGCACAGAAGCGTAAAACTTCAGCGCATTACCACCTGTTGTTGTTTCGGGACTACCATAGGTGACACCGATTTTTTGCCGTAACTGGTTAATGAAAAGAACTGTGCATCCAGATTTACCAATATTACCAGTGATTTTTCGGAGAGCTTGGCTCATTAACCGAGCTTGTAAACCTACGTGAATATCCCCCATATCCCCTTCAATTTCAGCGCGGGGAACTAAAGCAGCAACGGAGTCAATAACAACAATATCCACAGCCGCAGAACGCACAAGTTGATCAACTATTTCTAATGCTGATTCACCATTGTCTGGTTGAGAAACGAGTAAGTTATCAATATCTACACCCAATGCAGCGGCGTAGGTAGGATCTAAGGCGTGTTCAGCGTCCACGAAAGCCGCTATACCACCATTCCTTTGCACTTCTGCAAGAGCATGGAGAGCAATAGTAGTTTTACCAGAACTTTCTGGTCCGTAGATTTCGATTACCCGTCCTTTGGGTAAACCACCACCCAAGGCTAAATCTAGGGTGAGCGCCCCGGTGGATATTGTTTCTACCTTCATCCGGGTGGCATCACCTAAGCGCATAATTGCTCCCTTTCCGAAGCTGCGCTCAATTTGTCCAAGTACGATATTTAACGCTTTTTGCTTGCCAGAAGTCTCAGTATTAGCTGCCATTTTTGCCTCTAAGTATAGGATTTTCCAAAATTACTGGACGGGAGTTTTAATAGAACGGATATACTATCCTAACCGGAAAGTGTGCCAATTAGGAATGTTTACAAAATTATGTTTGCCAAGATCCTAAGGCGATCGCTGAAAAATTATAGCATTTTCGATTTAAGATTGTGAAAGACTGGCTGTATCGGCTTTCTATCTATCGCCATCGTTAAAGCCAACTGGTATAATTTTCAAGGTTAATAGCAGTAGTCTGAGCATAAATCAGTATGGAACGAGTCATCAAAAGCGGCACTGGTTGGCGCATAGGCTGGAATCCAGATGCACCAGAATTTAAAGGACTAGTGGGAACCCAAGATTGGGCGATAGAATTAACCGAAGCAGAATTAAATGAATTTTGTCGTCTATTGAATCAGCTTGCAGATACCATGAAGCATCTAGCTACAGAATTAATGGACGAGGAAAAAATTGCCTGTGAAGCCGAAAGTGACTTATTATGGATGGAAGTGGAAGGTTATGCTCATGCCTACAATCTGCGCTTTATCCTCAACACAGGACGAGGGACAGAAGGTAAATGGGAAGCGTCCGCCGTAGCTGAATTGTTGTCAGCCGTCCGAATGCTAAAAGTTTTTTGAATCACCCCTTGCTATTTTTCCTAACCTTGTGATATACTCGCAAGAGTGACTTAATTAATTTTAGATTCATACATTTGGAAACATCCCCACACCAAAAGTCTAAAATCTCAAGTTCACATTTACGGGACGTAGCGCAGCTTGGTAGCGCGCCACTTTGGGGTAGTGGAGGTCTAGGGTTCAAATCCCTACGTTCCGATTTACGGAAACTTTAATAATGGCATATTCTTCTAATTTTCAGTATATGTCTGAGTGGTTTATATGAAATACTGCTTTTGATGGTTGTGCGTCTCTCCAGATGTGGGAACATTTTAAGTACAGGATGTTTCATGCCAGCTCTGACGAATCAAAACTTATGGCTATTTATGTCTGATTTTAACTGGAAATTTTTAAAAGTAGTTTTATCTTGGCAAGGTTTATTGACTGTAATTATTACTAATTGCTTATTGATTCTCAACCTAGCTACAAAACCAGCCATTGCTCAAACCGGACAAGATTGTTGGCTATCACCGAAAGCAACTCAAGAAAAAGAAAACTTACGTTTATTAGCTTTTAAAGGCAATAAAGAGGCAGCGAGTCGCTATCAGAAATTACTCAAACAGCATACACAAGAATTAAAAACCTGTCGTAGTCAGACTTGGCCGCAAACTCAGGCTGTGTGGTTGCGCCTGTATCCCTGTGATATCCAGCCGGGAGCAGTTGATAAAATTATGGATAGAATTGTCAACCAAGGCTATAACCAAGTTTATTTAGAAGTATTTTATGATGGACGGGTACTATTACCAGCCGCAGCTAACCCAACTGTTTGGCCTGCTGTAGTTCGTCTTCCTGGTGCAGAAAAAATTGATTTATTAGCATTAGCAATAAAAAAAGGGCAACAACGGGGGTTAAAAGTTTATGCTTGGATGTTTACTAATAACTTTGGTTACACCTATGCTAAACGTGCAGATAGACAAAATGCGATCGCTCGTAATGGCAAAAATCAAACCAGCTTATCCGTAGTAGAAGATAGTTCCCAAGTCTTCATTGATCCCTACAACACCCAGGCTAAAACCGATTACTACCGTATGGTACAACAGGTTGTCCGCCGTCGTCCAGATGGTATTCTCTTCGATTATGTTCGCTATCCCCGCCAGACTGGTAGTGACTCCATTGCTACCAAAGTTCATGACCTCTGGCTATTTACTCCAGCCACTCAAGAAGTCTTATTTCGTCGCGCCAAAAATTCCAAAGGGTTAGAATTAATTCGTCGTTTTCTCACTAGGGGATATGTCAGTGCTGGCGACATAGCAGAAATTGATAAACGCTATCCTCAAGAAGATGAACCCTTATGGGAAGGGCGTATTCCCGCAAGAAAGCAGAAATCTTTACCTTCTCCAGAGGAAAAACAGCGGGTTTTGCAATTGGATTTGTGGTTACTCTCCGTTGCTCACGCTATGCAAGGTATCGTAGATTTTATAACTTTAGCAAGTTACCCAGCCAAACAAAAAGGTATTCCTGCGGGAGCAGTATTTTTTCCCGAAGGTAATCAAGCTTTAGGACAAGGGTATGATTCCCGCTTGCAACCTTGGGATAAGTTCCCCAGTACCCTAGAATGGCATCCCATGTCCTATGCAAATTGCGGAAATGCTAATTGCATTGTGGCGCAAGTTCAACAAGTTTTAAAAATGGCACAACCAGGCACAAAAGTGATTCCGGCCTTAGCTGGGAAGTGGGGAGAATCAATTAGCAATCGTCCCCCATTAGAAGTACAAATGCAAGCCCTCCGCCAATTATCTCCTCAAATTAAGGGTGTTAGCCATTTTGCTTATTCTTGGCAACATCCTGAACATGACAGTGAACGGAAAGCTTGTAATGTTCGGTGAAAAATGTGACAGCTACGAATCAACATACTTATCTAATGTAGCAGATAATGTAGTTTTAGGAACAGCACCAACAACTGTTTTAATTTGTCGTCCTCCCTTAAATATCATCAAAGTGGGAATACTGCGAATCCCATAATGACTAGCAACAGTAGGATTTTGATCAGCATTCAACTTTACCACTTTTACCTGTCCTGCATATTCCGCAGCCACTTCTTCCACTACAGGAGACAGCATTTTACAAGGACCGCACCAAGGGGCCCAAAAATCAACTAAAACAGGAGTTTGACTTTCTAGCACTTCTTGTTTAAATGTAGCTTCAGTAACATTGGTAATAGATGACATAAATTGTTTGCCTAGATTTCAATCAATAACTTAATAATATCGAATAAATGAGGAGAGCAGAAAAACCAAATTATCTGCGTTTATCTGCGTCTATCTTCTGCCATCTGCGTTTAATTATTGCCAATTATACCTGACTTGCATCGAAATTTTTATATAGGAATAATATTTGATTTATGAAAAGATACGTAGGGTGCGTCAGACCGCATAAATTCTATCAATCAACAGATTTGTAATATCTGACGCACCCTACAATACCTAATTTTTTTCAAAAATAAAATATGAGTTCTATACTTTCTTAAAGTGTCAATTTATCTCTAAATTAGGAGAATTTTGATCAGCACCGCAATGATGACAATAAGGTAATTCTTTATAGGTTAAATTATGACAACTATGGCATTCGACATATTGATAGTAACCGCAGTGGGGACAGTGGCTATCTTGAGGACGAATTTTTTTAGCACACCGAATACACTTTGATTTTTGAATTCTGTTAGCCGCTTGAATTTTATGATTAAAGACAACAGTTTGGAAGAATTTAATCATGCCAAAACCAACCAAGGGAATTAGCAAAATATAAGCGTAACTAATTAAGAAAATTAATCCCCCAAATAGGGAACTAATGATATCAAATAAGAATTGAAATATTATACCAATCTGTAAAAATTGAAATACTTTCAGAATTAGGGGAATGATAAATATCACTAGCAAATGCCAGCTAATTAATCCTATTAATCCATATCCTTTCCGTTGACTGAAATTATTAACTAATAATGCCATCAGAATGAGTGGAATTAAAAAGATAGCTTGAAAAACTAATTGAATGCTAGGATACCAAAAGGAAGCATCTTTATAATCTTTAGCAACTTGATTAAATTTAGTTTCATCTTTGACAAAAGACAATAAGTTAACACTTTCAGATTTTGTCAGCAGTTGATTTTGCAGATTAGCAATTTCCTGTTTTAAGGTGGAAATTTTTTCGCTATTTTGTGTTAATTCCTGTTTAGCTTTTTCGGCGCGAACCTGATTAATAGAATTACCTGAAGACTGACCGGCAATTTTTTCTAATAAGGTTGAATCATATTGTTGACGAATGGTAGCATTTGCTTGTTCAAGACGACTAATTTTATCTTGTGTCTGATTTATCGTGGTGAGAATTTTCTGATTTTGCGGATTATTCAGTTTATCTTTAGATTCACCATAGTTCAAACATATTTCCGAAACCTTACCCAAATGTCCAATTTCTGCATCTTGATATCTTTGCCGAATTTTTTGCTCGTTACTACCATAAGGTAATGAACTCCTCAAAAATTCATAATCTTTATTTTTGGTAGTTTGGGTTTTGTAACTATTCCATTCAGAATAACATGGATAAGCTTGAGTCGGGCTAAGATGCCATTCACTAATATTATTTAAACCCGTAAATACATTAATTAAAATAAAAATATCAACTAAAATAATGACAACTAAACTCACTTTATTTAGTGGTTCGTTGTTTACTGTTCGAGAGTTATTAAAAAACCGATTTGAAAGCCGGCGGATTCTGGTAAACATATAAACAGGATTGAGAATAGTTACAACTGAAATTAATTTACCATTTTCTGGTTACTTTGGTGTTTTTTGTTAAGTTTGATATACTTGTTACGTAGTTAGTTCTGACTTTTTGTGAGTAAGTTAAATATTTTTTCTCACGCAAAGACGCAGAGTTTGAGAGATGGAATTTTTGCTTTTTTATAATGAATAATAAAATTATATACCTTATCACATTAGAGCAAATTAAACCCAATATGGACTAAGTAGGTTAACAAAATAAAAATGAGGTATCTTGCGTTTTGTAAAATGGCTGAAACTCAACCAGAATAACGCATTAGGACAACTTTACATACCGATACATACCTTGAAATTTTTCTGTTAAACTACTTAGACACCACCGCTCATTTTATCCCCCCAAGTTATTTATTTGTCCAGGTTTTATGTTTATATAGCTAACGCCACGTTACGCTATCAGCAAGCCCTAATAATACACTAAATCGTAACTTAAAAAGCTAAATTGAATTTAAAAAATTCCACTCATCAAACCAAAGTGATCTATCTATTTGCTCAATTAATTCAATAAATTCAGTTTTTACATCAAAACTTACCCCATGAGGCTGTAAGGTAGCAGAAATAACAGTTTCCACATCATCTTTTGTCATCAATTTAAAAAGATCATTATTCATAAAACAGTTATTAACGTGCTGACTTACATTAGTGTTTAATTGTTGATCGTTAGCTTTCATGTATTTATTGTCTAAGACAATATTTAATTTAATTTGAAGATTTCTATACCAAAATGCTACGTCCTCATATTTCTTATCATTATAGCGGGTTGCTAACATAGGCTGACAATTTAAATAATTAGTTTGTAACTCATTTTCCAAAATATTAATATCAACATTCACACCTTTTTTAAATAACCATTTGTTTAACAGTCGAGCTAATTTTGATATATCAGTAAATAGAGTTGATTCAAATGTGTAAGCAGACCAAATATGAGATTTTAAATTAATTCTATTCTGAAACTCATTAGTAAGTCCAAATTGATGAATGTCAATCAAAAAATCTCTATCTATTATTAACACGGATTTCTGCCAAAGTGTTTGATTATTTTTAACTTCCGAAAAAACGGTTTTGTAATGTGAAATTCTCTCAGAAACTTCACTAACTCCTCCTAAAACCCAATAAACATATTTTTTATGATTACTAATATTCTGCTTCAGTAAGATATCAATTACTTGTGCATCATCTGCACCTTCAACAAAGATTAGAGTATCTGATTCAATGGCATTTAAAAAATCTAACCCACTTACAGTTCCTAATGCACTAATAACTGGATTAACTTGAGAGGGATAAATACCATAAAAACGTGACGTTACTGCTATCAGATTATTACTATTTATGTTTTTATATATGCCTGTAGGTTGACCATCAAGATGGAATAAATTAGATAAATTTGCACTACGAATTAACGCTTCGTTATGAGTTGTGATAAAAATTTGATTTTTTTCGGAGAATTGCACTAATATTTTTAACAAACGACTCTGGATTTCCCTATGAATATGACTATCGGGTTCGTCCAAAAGAATCAAATTTAAGTCTTTTTGAATAGAAGAAGGATGATAAAGATTTAGCAAAATTTCAATAATTTGTAAACTGCCACTACCTAGAAGTGCAATATCTTTTTCAATGTCTATTTCATTATGTTTAAAGTTAAATAAAACTGTTACATCTTTTTGAATTTGGCTAACTGTAGAAATATTCATGTTCTGATTTCGATTGTAAAGAATAAAAGATAGAGTCTCTAAAAAATTGCTAAACAAAGAAGGATCAGAAGAGTTATAAAGTTGATATAACCGATTACGAATAACGCTTGATGAATCACGATTGATAATAGATTCTTGGATTTGTGGGATTGTTACGAATCTTTCTATTTGCCGAATTGCACTAGAAGGTGAGGTATAGTAAAAACTAAAAGGAGACGGTAAATTTTGCAAAAAATTATTGAATTTGTTAAAATCATAACTTCCAAAATCAAGTAACTCAATTACATAGTTACGTCCTGAACTACTAATTTTAAAACATATTGTGATTTCTTCATTATCATTAACAAGTGTCGCGGATAATTCAATTTTATTATTTTTATCTCTTTGATAAAAAATATCTTCAAAATTAGGACTCAAAACACTATTAATTTGGGCTCTTCGGTAGTTGTTATGCCAAACTATTAGCTACACTCACTAAACAATATTACAAAATGTATCAATAAATATCTAAAAGTGCTGTAAGGGTTGACATATAAAGAATATTTGTTATTAACTATAAATACAATGCAGATTATTTTTAGATGAAATTAGTGCTATGACTGGTAAAAGAGATATTAAAGTTCTAACAGAGATTCTTGATTTAAGCGATGTAAAAGTTATATCACATCGTCTTCACACTGGGATTGGGATGATTTTACAAATTGAACAAGAAAAGTCATTTGCTACCTGTCCTAAGTGTGGCACAACCAGCCATAAATTACATCAAAATCATAGACATATTATTAAGGATCTCCCGTTTGGAGAAAAAGAAGTATTTTTAGAAATTAATCGCCGACAGTTTAAATGTCGAGAATGTAAAAAACCTTTTAGTGAAGATTTAGATTTTGTAAAAAAGAAAAGAACCTATACAAACCGTCTTGCACATAAGACGATACAAGAAGTTTTAGAAAATGATATTTATAGTGTAGCAGCAAAAGGTATAGTAACAGAAGACGAAATAGAAAGAATGTTAAAAGACGCATCGGAAGAATTACCAAATTTAAAACCTATAAATCTGAAAAGACTAGGAATTGATGAAATAGCTTTGAAGAAGGGACATGGAAATTACTGTGCTGTATTAGTAGATTTAGATCAAAGCAAACTAATTGCAATTTTAAGTGGACGAACAAAAGAAATAATCCAGCAAACCCTTATAGAATGGGGAACGGAGATTTTAGAAAATATAGAAGAAGTCAGTATAGATTTATGGACTGGCTATAAAACTTTAGTAACAGAATTAATGCCAAATGCTCAAGTAGTAGCCGATAGATTTCACGTAATGACACAGATTAATAAAGAATTAGATACACAAAGAAAAAGAGAAAAACGAAAAGTTGAAGATTTAATTAAGAAAGCAAATGCAACAGACAAATTAAAATATGAAGAAATATTAGCCGGATTAAAGAATAGTAAATATCCTTTACTTAAGAATCAAGATAAGTTAACTCAAGAGCAATTGGATAAACTTATTCAAGTTAAAAATGTCTCGCCTATTTTGAAGGAAATGCACGAATTTAAAGAAAAGATTAGGAAGATTTTTAATAACACAAATGATTGGTATACAGGAGTTTTTAAACTAGGTATGTGGTTATCAAGAGCTAAGAAATACTTCCCTAATAGCAACAATACTATTATTCGTTGGTATCAGGAAATTATAGCCTATTTTGATAATAGGACAACCAGTGGTACTGTGGAAGGAATTAATAACAAGCTTAAACTAATAAAACGGTCGGGATATGGATTTAAAAACTTTGAGAATTTCCGAATTAGATGCTTATTAAACTGGCATTTTGTTTAATAGTTTAGCATAACAAGTACCGAAGAGCCTTAATTTGATCAAAGTATTTGTCTTGAGTAGTTCCTAAAATATAATCATTTCTTCTATAGTTACTAGTTGTTCTAAGGGCTTTTCTAATTAATTTAGTAAAACATTCATGCCATAAAGATAACGCTTGTAGTAGTGTGGTTTTACCTGAATTATTAACTCCAGTAAAAATATTAAGAGTCTGGTTAAACTCTACTTCAATATCTTGAAATAACTTAAAATTCTTGACTTTAAACCGAGAAATATGCATAATATATTTCAAAAAATACTGTGATTTATACCCTGTTTACCAAACCCAGCAATTCTCATTTTGAAAAGAATAAAATAAGGTTAGAATCACGGATTAGACGGATTGCACTGATTTCACGGATTTTAGTAACTCTTATCATAGCAAAAAACCTAATCCGCGCCATCTTTTAATCCATATAATCCGCGATTCTGACTTTTGAGCGATGAAACCTTAAAATGAGAATTGCTGTACCAAACCATCGGTTATAGATGAACAAAAACAGTTAGATTAATTTTGGCACAATCATAGGCGAAACGTATAGATTAAAAACACTCTTGTTCCTCTCTTCCTTTGCGCCTCTGCGTCTCTGCGTGAAACAAATTCCTACTTTGATTCCTGCGCTTCCGTAGGTTGAGTAATAGCTTGACAATACCCAATTAGAGTATTAATTCGTTCTTCAATGGTTTTTAACCTAGCTTGTAGTGTTGTTAATTGCTTTGCTCCTTGAAGAAACATCATATCTACTTCCAATAGTCGCAACTGCTTACTTATTTCGGTTTTATAGGATTGTTCTCGTGAATTAGCATCAACCAAAGGAACAATTTGCTGGCTAAAAAACACCTGTAATTTGGCTAAATGCGGACGTAACTCCCCAGCATTGAGTTTACCTACTGTTACATTAGTCCGAAACTCATCTAGAAATGTTGCCAATTCCTGATATTTATCACAATTAAAAGACATCTGTTGCTAGTTAAGATAGTATTAATGTCAAGAAAATTTTCTTATATCCCCAAGCTTTCCATTGTTCCTGCTCAAAATCACAAGTCTCAAATTTTATTTGGAGGCTTGATTTACCGTCAATAGGTTTTTTATGATGTTTGGATGAAACCTACAATGGATGATGACCATAGGCAATTAGGACATCATCTCTCCAACCTTGTCTCTAAACCTTCAGTCAACAGCATCTATTTATAGAAATGCTGTTATTTTTGCTTATCTCTTAACCTATCCACAAATTACCTTTTTTATTTTATGAGTAGTGTAGCCGTCAAATCTCCTGTTGATGTTGTTCTCCCAGACTGGCTTAACAAATGTTTAATTGCACCGCCAGCGCCTATCCTTACGGAGGAAGAAGACCGAACGTATAACGGTAATGCCTTAATTTGTCGGGCTTTTCAATTTGCATATCAACTGCATGGTGGTCAAATTCGCAAATCGGGAGAACCTTATATTGCCCATCCTGTGGCTGTAGCGGAAATACTCCGTGAATTAGGTGGTAGTCCTGCTATGATAGCAGCCGGGTTACTTCATGATGTAGTTGAAGATACAGAAGTTACAAGTGAAGATATAGAAGCACGTTTTGGACCAGAAGTAAAACTATTGGTAGAAGGTGTTACCAAGCTGTCGAAAATAAATTTTACTAGCAAAACCGAAAGTCAGGCGGAAAATTTCCGGCGAATGTTTTTGGCTATGGCACAAGATATTCGGGTGATTGTGGTGAAACTGGCAGACCGTTTGCATAATATGCGAACCCTCCAATATATGTCAGATGCTAGTCGTCAACGCAGCGCCCAGGAAACGCGAGATATTTTTGCACCTTTGGCGAATCGCTTGGGGATTTGGCAAATTAAGTGGGAATTAGAGGATTTAGCATTTAAATATTTAGAACCAGATGCTTATCGGGAAACTCAGAAATGTGTGGCGGAAAAACGCACGGCACGGGAAGAAAAGTTACTCAAAGCTACGGATACTTTGCGCCGTCGGTTACTGAAGGCGGGAATTAATTGTTTGGAAATTAGCGGTCGTCCTAAACACCTTTATAGCATTTATCAGAAAATGCAGCGGCAGCAGAAGGAATTTCATGAAATTTACGATTTGGCGGCGCTGCGAATTATTGTCCAAACTAATGAAGAATGCTATCGGGCTTTGGCAGTGGTTCATGATTCTTTTCGTCCTATTCCTGGTAGATTTAAGGATTACATTGGCTTGCCGAAACCAAACCATTATCAGTCTTTGCATACGGGGGTAATTGGCTTGACTGGCCGCCCGTTGGAGGTGCAAATTCGGACTTTGGAAATGCACCATATTGCGGAATATGGTATTGCTGCCCATTGGAAGTATAAGGAAACAGGTGGTTCTGAAAATACTCCTGTTACCAGCACTGATGAAAAGTTTACTTGGTTAAGGCAGTTGCTAGATTGGCAAAGTGATTTAAAAGATGCTCAGGAATACTTAGATAGTGTTAAGGATAATCTATTTGAAGATGATGTTTATGTCTTCACCCCAAAGGGGGATGTTGTTCCTTTAAGTCCTGGTTCTACAAGTATTGATTTTGCTTATCGGATTCATACTGAGGTGGGAAACCACTGTGCGGGGGCGCGGGTGAATGGGCGGATTGTGCCTTTGTCAACGCGATTGCATAATGGCGATATTGTGGATATTATTACTCAAAAGAATTGTCATCCTAGTTTGGATTGGTTAAATTTTGTTAGCACTTCAGCGGCGAAGTATCGAATTAAACAGTGGTACAAGCGATCGCGCCGGGAAGAAAATGTCGCTAGAGGACGGGATTTATTAGAGAAGGAATTGGGGAAAACTGGTTTTGAAAGTTTGCTCAAATCAGACGCTATGTACACTGTCGCGGAAAGATGTAATTATCACAGTGTGGAAGATTTACTTGCTGGTTTGGGTTATGGGGAAATTACCTCGAATTTAGTGCTGAACCGTTGGCGAGAAGTTGTGAAGGCTAGACAACCGGTGAGTGATGTTGTCCCATTTATCCCCAAAGAACCAGCGCCAAAATCCTCGCGGGATACATCACTAATTACTTCCCGTGCTAGTGATTCCCCGATTATTGGTATGGAGGGCTTGGTTCATCATATCGCTGGCTGTTGTACCCCCATTCCCGGTGAAGCAATTGTGGGTGTGGTGACAAGAGGCAGAGGAATTTCTATCCATCGCCAAGGCTGTCATAATGTAGATCCTGTTGAATATGAGCGTTTAGTACCAGTGCGCTGGAATTCGGCTATGGAAAATCGTGGCCGTCCTCATACTTATCCAATTAATGTGCAAATTGAGGCTATGGATAGAGTGGGAGTATTAAAAGATGTACTTTCGCGTTTAAGTGACCAGGGTATCAATGTTCGTCATGCTCAAGTAAAAACTTGTCTGGGACAACCTGCGTTGATGGATTTGGGAATTGATGTCCGCGATTGTTCTCAGTTGGAACATTTATTTGTGCAACTCAAGAAAATGAGTGATATTCTCAATATTCGTCGGGTTTGTGAGGCTGAGGACTGCGGTTAGTTGGGTGTTACAGCTATTTTCATATTTTTTATCTCACGCAGAGGCGCTCCAGGCACGGAGAAAGAGATACATGAGAATGGCTGTAATTTCAAGGTTCTACACGATTTCATTTAGGGTTTGCAAAAGTTGATCTATTTCTGCGGCTGTGTTGTAATGGGCTAGTCCGATTCGTAATAGGCCGCCTGATGTTTCTACGTCTAGTTTTTCGGTGAGGTTAATTGCATAGAAGTTTCCGTACCAAGCAAATATTCCCTGTTCTCCTAATATTTTGGCTATGGTTGCTGGTGTTTTTCCTGCTATGCAGATAGAAACTGTTGGTGTGCGCCATGTAAATTGGCTGGGTTCGGTAATTCCATACAGGGTTAAACCGGGGATTTTTAATAATCCTAAAATCAGCTTTTTACTTAATTCTCTTTCGTATTGTTGAATGGCTGACATTGCTGATAATAATGCGGCTCGTCGGCTATGATAAGCTGATGCTAATTCGTGGTTTGGTTGGTCTATTTCGGTTAGGAAACGAGGACAATGGAAGGTGGTTAAGCCTTCTCTATCGGCTTCTATTAAGGAGGAAAGTAATTCGTTGTCTAAGGTTGGGGAAACATGACAACCTAATTTTGCTAAATAATTAATTGCTGCTACTAATCCTGCTAAACCTTCATGATTTAATGTTCCTGTTTCCCATCTGGAAGGGACTTCTTCTGATGCGGGTTTAACTTTATAAGGGGAAAATTTGGTTAAATGTTCTCTTTTTCCGTAAAGAATTCCTACATGAGGTGCGAAGAATTTGTAGGCGGAACAGGCGAGAAAGTCACAGTCTAAATGATGAACGTTTATCGGTGCATGGGGGGCATAATGGACGGCATCAACATATACTAAAGCCCCAAATTTATGGGCGAGTTTAACTATTTTAGTAATATCATTAATTGTGCCGACGGCGTTGGAAGCATAGGTAACTGCTACTAATTTGGTGCGGGAATTTATCTTTTTTTCTAAATCGGTTATATCTAATGTACAGTCAGCAATATTAATATCAACAGTCCGAATAATGACACCTTTTTCTTCTAAGGCATACCAGGGAGAAATATTAGCTGCATGGTCTAAGTCTGTAACAATTATTTCATCACCGGGTTGTAGTTCTCTCCCAATAGCGCGACTCACGGAGAAGGTGAGGGTGGTCATATTTGCGCCAAATACTACTTCATCATTATCGCATCCCAGGAAGTCAGCGATCGCCGCCCTGGCAGAAATAATCAAGGCATCGGTTCGCATACTGGTAGCAAAAGCACCGTGAGCATTAGCATTTGACCTGACTAAATAATCACTAATTGCGTCTAGTACACCACCGGGTACTTGTGTGCCACCGGGTCCATCAAAGAAAATCGCTGGTTTTCCGTTAATTGTTTGGGTAAGTGCGGGAAACTGGGAACGAATCCATTTTATGTCTAGAGATTCCATGATTTTCCTCTTTTTTATGATTTTTGTTTCGCGCCAGGACGCAAAGGAAGAATTATATTAACCTAGATTGTAGTCTAACATTTAATTTTGTTGTTTAGGAAAAGCAACATTACTTAAAAGCTTAATAGGGCTAATATTTTTTAATAGTTGTATTTGTTGTTGATTTTTGACTAACAATGCCCCTGCAAACCCTAATGAATTGACAGAAATTTCTGCAAATTCTTCAAATTGTCGAGGAACAATTAACATCCATTCTCGCGTTATCAAGAGATTATATGCTCCTGATTGCATATTATTTTCTAGGGGTTGAATTCCCAAAGTTTGTAGTAATGTATGATATTTTTTGAAGGTTATTTCGGCACTTTCTCCCAATTCAAGAGTAGTGAAAGTGTGTACAAAGGGAAATTCGGGGATAGTTCCCAGATCATTTTCTAATTTTGCTGTTTTCAAAAGGGGTGAAATGGGAATATCTGTTTCTGTGAAAGGAACAATTTGTAAATGTTTATGTGGTTGACTTGCTCCAGCAAGTTTACCACCGTTATAAAATACTAACCCATCAAATTCTGCTAAACAAGCCCACATAGCTGTAAAATCTTCCAGGGTAAGTAGGCTTTCCTGTGGTTCAAAAGCACGGGTAATTATCAAAAAGTGATAATCAACAACATTGAATTTATTTAAAATACAAACATGAGTAGGAGAGATATCTGCCACAAATAAACCTTCTTCATAAGGTAAAAAAGGATTAAATTCTTTACCAGTTTTAGCAGTTTTTTGATCTTGTTTTTCTTGATCAGCTTTTTTGCGATTGATATTTTCTAAAATTCTGACCACAAACTTGATTCCATCTTGTTCAATAATT
The DNA here is from genome assembly GCF_009711935.1 of Dolichospermum sp. UHCC 0259. Classification (GTDB taxonomy): domain Bacteria; phylum Cyanobacteriota; class Cyanobacteriia; order Cyanobacteriales; family Nostocaceae; genus Dolichospermum. The sequence continues at coordinate 15,350 of NZ_VIKX01000062.1, forward strand.
TCCACCTCTGTGGGAATAGATTTTAATGCTCCAGATTTTAAAGCCTGTTCGGTAGTTTTTTTAATCCTTGTCCATAATGTACCGGATTGAAGTCGGATTTCTTGCTGGTGCATATTTTATAGTAGATAACTGACAAGTTTATATCATAAATTGGTTATATAAAATCAATAATTTCGGATTTACTTTTCCCTTCATTTAAACATTTATTGTAGATTGGGTTGACGCAAGGAAACCCAACAACTATTACTATAGGAATCCGGTTTGATTCTTGTTCATTATACTGAGACTCAATCGTTGATTAGATGGGGTTTACGGTTTACAGCTTGTTCAAAAATCAAATAGTAGCCCTATATTTTACCACCAATGTTGGGTTTCACTTCATTCAACCCAACCTACAAAAATTTAATCTTTCTTACCTCATACCTAAAACAACATTAATCAAAGTACCAAAATCTGAATCTGCCTATTCACCTAATATTTTATTATTAAATCCTGCTAACTTACCTAATGAATCTTTGTGGAAAAAAGAATCAACTATTACTCAAGCTGCTTCAGTTCCTTTAGTGATAGAAATTGTTATCAGTAATTGGCAAACAGACTATACTCATAAAGCCAATGATTATGAATCAATGGGTATTCCTGAATATTGGATAGTTGATTATGGTGCTTTCGGTGGTAAAAGATTTATTGGTAATCCTAAACAACCGACTATTTCTATTTATTCTTTAGTTGATGATGAATACATAGTTAATCAATTTAGAGGTGATGATTTAATTATTTCACCATTATTTCCAGAACTCAAATTAACACTTTTACAAATTCTACAAAATATAATAAATTAAGATTTAGATCCCCGACTTCTTTAAGAAGTCGGGGATCTTATGGGGAATTAAGCAATTAGAAAATAAGTGGTTAATTCTCCTCTACCTTTAATTTTAATTATCCCACGTTCTTCTAATTGAAATTCATCTTTAATTAATAAATAAGTAACTTCTGAAACGTGAATTTTTCCAGGAATCCCATGAGATTCCATGCGACTGGCTAGATTTACAGCGTCTCCCCATAGATCATAACTGAACTTTTTTAAGCCGATAACTCCAGCAACTACAGAACCTGTATTTATGCCAATTCGTATTTGAAAAGGTTGACCTGTAGAGGTTTTAAATTTAGTAATTTCTTGCTGCATATCCAGCGCCATTTTAGCAATAGCTACAGCATGATTTGGATGGGGATTAGGTAAACCACCGACTACCATATAAGCATCACCAATTGTTTTAATTTTTTCTAATCCGTAGATTTGAGCTAAACGATCAAAACTGGAAAAAATATGATTTAAAGAGTTAACTAATTCTATGGGTGAAATTTGAGTAGCTAATTCTGTAAAGTTAACAAGATCAGCAAAAAGAATTGTAACTTCATCAAACCGATTCGCAATCGCACTTTGTTGTTGTTTTAATTGGTGAGCTATTTCTGCGGGGAGAATATTTAATAATAAGCTTTCGGATTTTTCCTGTTCATTGCGTAAACGAATTTCTACTTGTTGACGTTCACGAATTTCTTGTCTAACTCTGGCAAACATTTGGTAAAATGCTAATATTACCTCGCCCATTTCATCCTGGCGTTTCTTAGACATGGTAGAAAAAACGGGATCGTCACTATCATTAGTAATAGCTTCTCCGGCAATTACTAGATCATCACGTAACTGTAAAATTGGTCTAATTACTGTTACTCCCAAAGTTAATATAGTAGTTAGAGTCACAAAAACTGAAATAATAAATATTAACCCTGCTATTCTTAAAGAAAAAGCAAACAATTCATTTTTGACAGCGGTAGAATTATGACGAATAATTAATATATATTTTCCTGCAAACATGGAAGCAGGCCAAGCTACATCATAGCGTGTACTGTTTTTGCTTTGGACTCGAATTATTTTATCTTTAACTAGATGAATGTGAGAAATAGTGGGTTTTTCTCCAAATGTTCCCACTAATTTGCCATTAGCTTGGTAAATTGCTCCACCTAAAATAACAGAATTAGGTTTGAGTTTTTGACTTGTTATTTTGAGAATTTCTTGAGAATCTGCCCCCTGTTGAATAAGATAAACTAAGGAAGAAAAAACTTCAGTAGAAACATTCTCTAAATTAGAAAGTAATTCATCCTGTCGTCGAAAATAAGACGGTATTAAAATTGCAATTTCAATGACAACAATGCTAGTAAATACCCAGGTAACTATGTACCGTGACAGCTTTGCTTGAAAAAGGTTTAGGCAAAATTTTACCTGCTTTAGCATTTACTGTTTTCTCCAGTATGATTTATAGATCCCAGACTTCTTTGAGAAGTCTGGGATTTTTATTATCTAAGAACAATATAATGTATCTCTTGTATCCCTTCCTGTCACGGGATTAGTCCCTTTTGCTACGTTACATAGTTTCTTTTGTTCATCTCGACGCAGTAGTACATCAGTAAAATCTGCACCGTCTATTATAGCACCATCAAATTTGGCACTAGCGGCAAATGCTCCTTCTAATATGGCGTTGGTTAAATCGGCTTTAATTAACCGCGCTGAATCTAAGGTAGCATTAGTTAGATCTACTCCCTGTAAATTTGCTGATTCTAGATTGGCGGCGAAAAAACTCACACCTCTTAAGTTAGAGTTACTAAAATTACTGTAGCGAAGATTTGCTTTAGTAAAACTGGAATCTGTTAAATCACGTCCAGAAAAATCAGCACTGATAAGAATTTCTTTGTTATATTCCAGTGCTACAGCAGAAGGGACAAAAGCTGCTAAGGCTGTGGTGGAAATCATCACCCAAAGTAATAAACTGAGTATACTTATCCAATTGCGATGCTTAGTATTCATGGTATTGTTAATTAATGGCTAATCCTTCTCCATTTAATTATGCAGATATTGGTAACATAGGTGAAGACCTGGTAGCCAAATGGTTACAATCTACAGGTTGGGAAGTTTTGCAGCGGCGCTTTTGTTGTCGTTGGGGGGAAATTGATATTATCGCTCAATATCAAGACTCAATTCTGGCGTTTGTTGAAGTGAAAACCCGCAGTTCTGGTAATTGGGATGAAGGGGGGAAAAATGCCATTACTCCCCAAAAACAAGCGAAAATTTGGCGGACGGCGGAAATATTTTTAGCCGAATATCCACAAAAAGCTGATTATGCTTGTCGCTTTGATGTGGCACTTGTTCATTATCAATTACAAAGTAAAAAGATGATTAGCGAAGAATTTTTAGAGCGTTTATCCATATCTGGATATGAATTTAAGCTGCTACAATATATTGAGGCAGCTTTTGAACAGTAATAATCATGATTGCAAAATTATTTTTACTTTGCGATACTTAATTGGGAATTGTTTACGCGAGTGTTTCTGGACAGTAGCCTAAACCTCTAACAAATTGTTGTCTAAATGCTTCAATTTCTTCTCTTTCCGGGCTACCATGAGAAACAACTGCTACTTGGTAACGACGCATTACGTCTACGGGTGTTTGTCCAGATTCTAAACTCCAAAATGCCATTTGGACTCTCATTGGTGGCTGATAGCTAATTCCCAATTCACTCAAGAACGCTCGAAAATCTCCGTCTTGTTGCTCTGAGACTGTTTCTCTGAGTTTGATTCTGACTACCCAACCATCAATTTGATGAATCACGCTTACAAAGGAGACAGGAAGTTGTGGTCTACCATGTAAGTATTGAACGATTCTCAGGGTGAGGGTGGCATTGCCTAGATAGTATAAGTATTCCATCATAATGTTATGGGATTAAATTTAGTTCTGCCTATCTATCTTCGTTAATGGGATGGGGTTCTGGGTAGGGTAAAAGCACCCGTTATCCTATGGGGAGATTTACCCAATAATTCAGGAGTCAGCACTTCGGCTTCGCTCAGTGACCGGTCAGGAGTCAGAATGAAGAAGAGGGAATGAAGAAGGAGTAAAAGTAATGGATAGCGGTTACAGTAAGTTTTTTAGCTCATTTAAGTGCATACTATTATAACAATTTAACAATTACTTAATTAATATGAAGCGACAAATTATACAATATAAAGCAGAAGCACAAAATGTTAATTTAGATTGTTCGTTGTCTGGTTATGACTACGAACTTCCACCAGAACTAATTGCCCAAAACCCTGCCGTTCCTAGAGATAGTTCTAAGTTACTGGTGATCAATTCACCTGAAGCTGGTAAAATTATACCACCTCTACATCACATTTTCCGTGATTTATCGGAATTGCTGAAACCGGGTGATTTACTAGTGATGAATAATACAAAGGTTATTCCCGCTCGGTTATATGGCTGTAAGGATACAGGTGCGGAGGTGGAGGTGTTGCTGTTGGAGGAACGAGGACATAATTGCTGGTTGGCTTTGGTGAAACCCGGTAAGCGGTTTAAGGTGGGTAGTGAGATTATTTTTACAGCGGGAGAAGATGGGAATAAACAGGAATTGAGGGCGACAGTTGTTGAGTCAGATCCAGAAACTGGGGGGCGCTTATTACAGTTTGATTTGCCTCCAGCAGTTCCTTTAGTACAGGTGTTAGGGAAGTTTGGACAGATTCCCCTACCGCCTTATATTACGGCTTCTACGGCGGCTGATGAACAGTATCAGACGGTGTATGCTCAAGAGCAGGGAGCGATCGCAGCCCCAACGGCAGGATTACATTTTACACCGGAATTACTAGAAAAACTGCGTAGTAATGGCATTAATCAAGCTTTTATTACTCTCCATGTTGGTATCGGTACTTTCCGCCCAGTAGAGGTAGAAGATGTCACTACCCACGCTATGCACGAGGAATGGATTGAAGTTCCCGCTGATACCGTTGAGCAAATTCGGGCTACTCAGGCTGCTGGGGGACGAATTATTGCGGTGGGAACAACAGCGGTAAGAGCTTTGGAAGGTGCGGCACAATCTGGGGATTTACAGCCCTTTGTCGGGAAGACAAACTTGTTTATTTATCCTGGGTATAAATGGCAGGTTGTGGAGGGGTTAATCACCAATTTTCATTTACCCCGTTCTAGTTTATTGATGCTGGTTAGTGCTTTAATTGGTAGAGAAAGACTATTGGATCTTTATCAGCAAGCAATTAGTTCTGAATATCGCTTTTACTCTTTTGGTGATGCTATGTTGATTTTACCAGAAGGGAAAAGTATTCAATTATGAATTTTTGATGAAGTGATGGATAATCTAATTTAGATTGGATTCAGTATAACTAAAGGGTAGTGAGTCATGTATCAAAAATGCCATAAATCTCCGTCTTTTAACATAGCTAAGGCTACATACAAGCAGGTATTAACAAGTATCGTCTCTACTTCTTCCGTATTTTTAATCTTGACTTTACCTGCAATTATTAATTCTCCCAACAGTCAGCTATCAGCAGCAGAAGTTGTTTCCCAAGATTTAGAAGCAGCGATATCTTTTCAACAGGGAGTGACATTTTATAATCGTCAAGATTTTCAAGGTTCAGAAATGGCTTTTCGTAAAGCCTTAGAGCGAGATCCTAATATTGGTGAAGCGCGAAATTATTTAGGGAATATTCTTTTACAACAAAATCGCTTAGATTTAGCTATCCAAGAATTTGGAGAAGCCATTAGATTAAATCCCAATTTGGGATCAGCTTATTATAATTTAGGTGTAGCCTTACAAAAACAGGGACAAAAAGAAGCCGCTATTACAGCTTATCGTCAAGCTTTAGTTGTAACTCCCACATTGGCTGATGCTTATTATAATTTGGGAATTATATTCTATGAACAAGATCAGCGTCAAGATGCTATTTCTGCTTATGAACAAGCCATTAATTTAGATAGAAATCATCAAAATGCTTATTTCAATTTAGCAATTGTTCAACAACAAGAAGGTCAAGTAGAATCGGCAATTACTGCTTATCGGGAAGTTTTAAAAATAAATCCTGAAAATTATGTAGCTTACAATAATTTAGGTAGTCTTTTAGTAAATCAAGGCAAAATTGCCGAAGCAATTAATATTTATAAAGCAGCAATTTTGCAAAACCCGAAAAACACCTCTGCTCACTATAATTTAGGAGTAGCCTTATATAATCAAGGTGTTTTTAACGAATCTGCTCAAGCATTAAGACGCGCTCGTCAACAGTATATAACGGAAGGAAATACTGAGCAAGTTGTCAAAACTGAACAAATCATCCAGCAAATTGCCCAGATTTTAGCACCCAAAACAACACCTGTAAATCAACCCGGTAGCGCAACAGCAATTACTACTCCACCAGTTGAACAAGCGCCCGCAAGTCTTCCCCCTGTTGAAGATTTACCTGCAAATACTTCGACAACTGAGAAAACTACTGTACCGGATTCCACACCAAATAAGGAAATCACAAATCCAAAATAATTGGTAATTGGTAATTGGTAAAATCTTACCCAGTCCCCAGTCCCCAGTCCCTAGTCCCCAATCCCTATATTGGTAACCGATTAATATCTTTATTACAACCAATTACAACCATTGCAGAACCTTTTTCTAAACGTTTAGTTGGTTCGGGATTAATGATAAATTTACCATCATGACTGACAGCCAACATATTTAAACCGTAGCGGTTACGCAGTTGAAGTTCAGCAATGGTTCTTCCATGAAATTCATCAGGGACAATTAACTCCACAATACTGTTATCTGGGTCAAGATCAAATCTTTCTAAAATTCCCGGTTTAGTGAGTGTTCGTGCTAAAGCACAACCAGCTTCATATTCTGGAAATACTACATGATCTGCGCCCACTCGTTGTAATAATTTGCGGTGAACTTCACTAGAGGCTTTTGCAACTACGTGAGGTACACCACCTTCTTTGACATTTAAGGTAGTAATAACACTTTCTTGAACGTAGTTACCAATAGCAACAATGACGGTATCAAATTCAAAAATTCCGGCTTCTTTCAGTGCTGCTGGTTCGGTTGAATCTAGTTGCAAAGCATGACCAACTATTTCTTCATTCAAGGCTTCAGAAACCCGTTTTTCGTCAATATCGGTAGCTAACACTTGATAGCCTAAATTATGCAATGTTGAACAAACAGAACGACCAAAACGACCTAATCCAATGACAGCAAATTGTTGGTTATCTTTACGTAAACTGCGAAGAAATTTTAATGATGAAAGGTTCATAATTTTATTGGTAATTGGTAATGGGGATTATCCAACAAGGAGATTTTCTTCGGGATAGTGAATTCTGGTAGGACGAGGATCACCTAAGATAGATGACATCAATAATAAAATACCAACGCGACCAATATACATGGTGAGAATTAAAATTAATTTGGCTGCGGTAGAAACAGTAGCGGTAATTCCTGTGGAAAGTCCGACTGTACCAAAGGCTGATACTACTTCAAAAAGAATTTGAATAAAAGCCAACGTGGGGTCAGTAATACTAATTAAAACCGTTGCAACAATCACTGTTGCTAGTGAACCAAACACTACCCCCACAGCTTTTAAAATTAAAGAGATGGCAATTTTACGATTATATAATAATACCTCTTCTTTGCCTTGGAGAATTGCCTTTGTACAACTGGTAATAACTCGTAGAGTAGTGGTTTTTATTCCTCCTCCTGTACCTCCAGGACTTGCACCAATAAACATGAGGGCAATCATAATAAATAATCCGGCATTAGTCATTTTTCCAATGTCAATGCTATTAAAACCAGCGGTTCTGGTGCTGACTGATTGAAACCAAGCTGCTAATATTTTGTCAAATAAATTTAGTTGTCCAAAGGTGCTATCGTTTCTAACTTCTATAAAGAAAAGAGCAATTGTTCCTAATACCAATAATATTAAAGTTGTGCTAGTTGCAACTTTGAAATCCAGGGAAAATATTAAACAACTTGTTTTTTTAATGATCCGATTACTCTGATAACCAAAACTATCGCGCAACCAAAGATACATATCCAAAATTACCTGATAACCAATACCTCCAAAGATGATTAAACAGCCAATTGTTACAATCACTAAAGGAGAAGATTGATAACCAATTAAACTGTCTTTGAATAAACTAAATCCAGCATTATTCCAAGCACTAACACTATGAAAAATTGCTAACCAAGTTCCTTCTTGCCAACCTTTTTCGGGAACAAAGGCTATCATTAATAAAAATACTCCCGTGAGTTCAAACAATAAGGTTGTTGCAATAATAGAACGGATAATTTGAGTGCTTCCACTCATGCCTGGACGGTCTAAAGCTTGTTGAATTGCTACTTTTTGTCTCAGGTCAAATTTTCTGCCAATTAATAATATTAAAAATGTGGTAGTTGTCATATAACCCAAACCCCCAATTTGCGCTAATAAGACAATAAACAACTGACCTAAAAATGAAAAATCAGTACCAGTATCCACTACGGCTAAACCTGTGACGCAAACCGCCGAAGTTGAAGTAAAGAGGGCAACAATTGGGTCATTCCAATTACCATTACCAGTAGAGAAAGGCATTGTCAAGAGAATTGCTCCCAAGAGAATGACAGCGACAAATCCCAAACAAATTGTCCGCGCAACAGTCATAAGTCATTAACCATGAAAAATAAATAAACTTTGTGCCGTTAGGCTATTTTGATATCTTCGCAAGGTAGAATTAATGAGTTATTCCCAGGCAGAAAAATATCCCTATCTAATTAGAAACATAGATGGTAGCCTATGAATAAGTTTTTTTTCAATTTCCTGTCATCTTTTTATTACTAAATTAATGAGTCAAATACTTTACAAACAAATTCAGGAATTTTACGATGCTTCCTCCAGTTTGTGGGAACAGATTTGGGGGGAACATATGCACCATGGTTATTATGGTGTAGATGGTAAACAGGTGAAAGAACGCCGTCAGGCACAAATTGATTTAATTGAAGAATTGTTAAAATGGGCTGATGTTAAGGGTGCCGAAAATATTCTTGATGTCGGCTGTGGAATCGGTGGTAGTTCTTTATACTTAGCTGAGAAGTTTGGGGCAAATGCTACGGGAATTACATTGAGTCCTGTACAAGCCGCTAGAGCGACAGAAAGGTCTTTGGCAATGAATTTGAGTCAAAAAACTAGATTCATGGTTGCCAACGCTCAGGAAATGCCTTTTGAGGATAACTCTTTTGATTTGGTTTGGTCACTGGAAAGCGGTGAACATATGCCAGATAAAACTAAGTTTTTGCAAGAATGCGATCGCGTATTAAAGCCCGGTGGAACTTTAATTATGGTGACATGGTGTCATCGGAATACGGATAAGTCACCGCTGACAACGGATGAGAAAAAGCACTTAGAAGATATTTATCGAGTCTATTGTTTACCTTATGTTATCTCTTTAGCGGAGTATGAAGCGATCGCTTGGCAATTACCATTAAATAATATTCGCACGGCTGATTGGTCAACCGCTGTTGCTCCTTTTTGGAATGTTGTCATTGATTCGGCTTTTACACCCCAAGCATTTATCGGTTTATTAATGGCTGGTTGGACTACAATTCAGGGGGCATTATCTTTAGGTTTAATGCGTCGAGGTTATGAAACTGGATTAGTTAGATTTGGATTATTACGAGGAACAAAATCAAGCAGTAGGTAGGGGCGCAGGGCCTGCGCCCATTCAGGAGTCAGGAGTAAAAGCCTTGTATGGCATAGCTTTTTGAGCAAGTTTTTACCTCATATATACTAAAAACGGTTGAGACATGGACTTTTATAGAATCACGAAAACCCCAGATTTATAGGGGTTTAGCACTGCTAAACCCCTACCCGAAGAATCAAGTAATTAAGCCGTGTTGAGTATAGCTGCAATATGTTGTAAGTTCAACTCTTTCAGATGGTGCAAACAAAAAAGAACAAAAGATGAATCAATTTTATCAACAAAATTCGGCTATTGCTCCAAAAAGTTGGTTTTATTCTTTTTGGAAATTTTCCCGTCCCCATACAATTATGGGAACAACTTTGAGTGTTTTGGGTTTATATTTAATTACCCTGGGTGTCACTTCCACAAATTTTTCTAGTTTGCATATTAGTCAAATTTTAGCAACATGGATTGCTTGCATCTGTGGCAATATTTATATTGTTGGTTTGAACCAATTAGAAGATATTGACATTGATAAAATCAATAAACCTGATTTACCTTTAGCGTCGGGAGAATTTACCAGAGGACAAGGACAATTAATCGTCATTATTACTGGTATTGTCGCTTTGGCTTTAGCATGGCTAACTGGACCATTTTTAATGGGAATGGTAACAATAAGTTTAGCAATTGGTACGGCTTATTCTTTACCACCAATTCGCTTAAAACAGTTTCCTTTTTGGGCTGCCTTGTGTATTTTTTCGGTACGGGGAACTATTGTTAATTTAGGTTTATTTTTGCATTTTAGCTGGGTATTGCAAAGAAGCCAAGGGATTCCGGGGGCAGTTTGGGCTTTAACAGTGTTTATCTTGGTATTTACATTTGCGATCGCTATCTTCAAAGACATTCCTGATATGGAAGGCGATAGATTTTACAATATCACAACTTTTACCCTCCAACTCGGACAACAAAAAGTATTTAATCTCGCACTTTGGGTATTAACAATCTGTTATGTAGGCATGATTTTAGTAGCCTTATTCAATCTTGCGGAAGTCAATACTATCTTCATCTTAATCACCCATATAGTAGCTTTAATTGTCATGTGGTGGCAAGGTGCAGGAGTTGATTTACAAGACAAACAAGCCATTACTAATTTCTATCAATTTATCTGGAAATTGTTTTTCATTGAATACCTAATTTTTCCCGTCTCCTGTTTATTAGCTTAAACTCATGTTAGAAACATTTCCTACTTCCAATCTAATCGCCATTTCTGTAGTTATTTTTGGTCTTGCCATTCTTGGTTATTTGAGTATCAAAACATTGATTACCTCCAACTTATTCCAAAAAGGCATCAACTTTTATCAAGCCAAAGATTTTGAAAATGCCGAAATAGTCTTGAGAAAAGTTATTGCTATCAACTCTACCAATGATATGGTACGTTTGTTATTAGGAGATATTTTAAATCAGAAAGGACAAATTACCGAAGCAAAAGCATTATTCTGTGAAGTAATTGATAGCAGTCCTAAAAATCCCGATGCTTATTTACGTTTAGCCAACATTCTCATGCAGGAACAACAGGAAGTAGAAGCGAAAGCTAATTTAGTTCAAGCAAAAGAATTATTACAAAAACAGCGTCAACCAGAAAGAGCGAAAAAGGTCAGCCTGTTGTTAGATAAAATGTCTAAACTGTGATTTTTTAACAACAAGATCCCCGACTTCTTTGAGAAGTCGGGGATCTGACCTACCTCCCCAGAAGAAATAGGCAGTAGGAAGAAATCCGGGTGTTCTGGTAAGATGAGTGAACCGTTTAATTGATTTTTCAGGAGTTAAAGAATGTCCATACCAGCAGATCCAGTTAAATTGATGAAGCAAGAAGTTGGTAAAGCCGCCGCCAATTTAGTAAAATCCGGTTCTATCGTTGGTTTGGGGACAGGTTCAACCACAGCTTACACCATTCAATATTTAGGAGAACGCCTCAAATCCGGGGAACTCAAAGATATTGTCGGTATCCCCACCTCATTTCAATCAGAAGTATTAGCAAAAGAGTATGGCGTTCCTCTCACCACTTTAGACGCTGTAGACCATATTGATATCGCTATAGATGGGGCAGATGAAGTAGATCCCCATAAAAACTTGATTAAGGGTGGTGGTGCTGCACATACCCGCGAAAAAGTTGTAGATTACCTAGCAAAGCAATTTATTGTTGTTGTTGATGGTGGTAAATTAGTAGAGCGCTTAGGTTCTAGTTTCGCTGTACCAGTTGAAGTTATCCCTATGGCTATCACCCCCGTCACCAATGCCATTAAAGCACTTGGTGGTAAGCCAGAACTACGCATGGGTGTAAAAAAAGCAGGACCTGTAATCACCGACCAAGGTAACATGGTTTTAGATGTCACCTTCGATAGCATAGATGACCCTGTAAACCTAGAAAAAACACTGAATAATATCCCCGGTGTTCTGGAAAATGGCATTTTCGTCAATTGTGCAGATATCGTTCTTGTTGGTGAAGTTATTGACGGTAAACCTGTAGTTAGACAACTTTAGATTATTCCCTAATCACATAGATAACCAGTTAGGAAAAAGGAGACAAGAGGAAGAAAAGGAACTCTTTTCTCATTACCTTTTTCCCAACCCAAATTCAGTATAATTTTACACATACATAATTGTAGATCACTTTTTTGTCAAAATCAGAATGACCAGGATTTTAGCTATAACTTTTACACCGCTTAAATCAAGAATTTCTTTGAGAATTTTTAATGAGTAAGTATAGCCTTTTTAAGGCTGAGAACCCATCTACAGCACAGTGGAAATAGAAGCATAGCTTAGTTGGAGATTCTTGTTTTACCGCCAGAGTAATGTTGTATGACTACTTAGTATAATTTAATATTAAATTAATTCTCATCTTGCCATATTGAAAACCAAAGTCTAGTGATATACAGCAATTTCCAATCATATAAGGTAAATTATAGCCCCCTCATCACTTGCGGGGAGGGGGTTGGGGGTGGGGTTCTTGTTCCGGGTTTGATGACAATTTGCTGTAAATCTCAACTATTGAGGCATACTATTCTTGGGGTACATATCTAGCTTTGAGCCAAAAGACAACCAGAAATGTAGAGACGTTTCCGCTAAATACCAGTAAATATCATCATCAACCGACTATTAAAAGAGTTTAAAATGGCAAATTCAACATCCGATTTATGGGCAAAAATCCGTCAGCAATTTGATAGCGCACCTTATCCTAATCATCCCCTTGATAAAGCTCCTGAAGATGATGTAAATTCACTTTATATTCATAGCTTAATTACCTCTTATTATCTGAGAAATCAGAAAGTTATAGACACCAAAGACAAAGTAATTTTAGATGCTGGATGTGGTACTGGTTATAAATCCTTAACTTTAGCAAAAGCCAATCCTGGTGCAAAAATTGTTGGTGTTGATATATCCGAAGAATCTGTTAAACTTGCACGGCAGCGTTTAGAATATCATGGTTTTAATAATGCTGAATTTCATGTTTTATCAATAGATGACTTACCCCAATTAAATTATCAATTTGATTATATTAATTGTGATGAAGTTCTGTATCTTTTTCCTGATATATCTGTGGCTTTGCAAGCAATGAAAGCTGTATTAAAGCCAGAGGGGATTATTCGTACCAATCTACATAGTTCATTTCAGAGATTTTCTTACTTTCGCGCTCAAGAAATATTCAAGATGATGGGTTTGATGGAAGGAAATCCAGAAGAATTAGAGATGGATATGGTTGTGGATACCATGAGAGCATTAAAAGATGATGTCAATCTCAAATCTGAAACTTGGAATTCCAACTATGAAGGAGAAAACGGAAAAGAACATATTCTGATGAATTACTTATTTCAAGGGGATAAAGGTTACACTATCACTGATATTTTCTCAGCTTTAAGAACTGCTGATTTAGAGTTTATCAAAATGAAAAACTGGCGACAATGGGACTTGATGAACTTATTTAAAGCACCAGATAATTTACCTGCTTTTCTGGCAATGGGTTTACTGGAAATAACTCCAGAAGATAGTTTACATTTATTTGAACTGCTCCACCCTGTTTATAGATTACTGGATTTTTGGTGTGGACATCCCCAAGCAGCACATCCTTTTGTACCTGTTTCAGAATGGTCTGATTTTAATTGGGAAAAAGCAACTGTACATCTACATCCACAGTTCAAAAACCCCAATTTAAAAACTAATATTACTACTTGTATAAGCGAAGGTAAAATCTTTTCTGTCTCTCAAGATTTAGCCTTAACTAAGGAATTTATTCATGTAGATAGCTCAATGGCTCTGTGCTTGCTACCTTTGTTTGATCAATCCCTAACAATGATGTCTCTAGTCGAATACTGGCAAAAGTTTAGACCTTTTGATCCTCTAACAGGAGAACCTATAGAAAAAGTCAAGGTTTTTCAGCTATTACAAAAGCTACTCTTAGTTCTCAAAGATTTTGATTTTATTATGTTAGAGACTCAATCTTGATTTTCTTTTGTAGTGAGCGATTTATATTTTTGGTTGGGTTAAGCCACAACAAAACCAATCTGAACTTTTATAACTTTGAGGATAATGTTGGGTTTCCTTCTGTCAACCCAACCTACATTACTATATTAAAACCTAAACAGACGAATTTTTTGGACTATACTAAACACGGTTGGGACATAGACTTTTACAAAATTACGAAAAACCTAGATTTGTAGGGGTTTAGCAGTGCTAAACCCCTACCCACAGTATCAAATGAATAAACCGTGTTGAGTATAAACCCTATTAGACATCTCCAGAAATTAAATATGCGTTATCTACAACCCTTGTAGAGACGTTCCATAGAACGTCTCTACATTCTTTTTTGGAGATATTTATTGTATTATATGTAGTCTGCTGAAATGATCTTTGCTGCTTTGGTTCAACAACAACATACCCTAAAATCATCTGTAATCATATATGGTTAACTTATACTTGTATCAATCTACCCTATACAAATATTGATTTTCAGCCTTAACCCAACAGTATTTGGTATCAGAAAAACTTTATTACTCCCTTTATCACCCAGGCTCTATTTCTTGAAAGTATCTCTAGCTAAAGGTTTTAGTCTATTTCCATCACAGTTATAAAGCTGTAAGTTAAATGGTAAAAAAAATTCTTTTCTGGGGGTGATATGAAACTGATCAGATGTGGGTAAGTTATTTGCATAGAGAAACAAACAATACTCCCAACCAAGGAAAACTACTATGAAAACTGAACTCAAAGCCAAGTTCATCCAACAAATCCTCAGCAAAAAGAAAGATAACGAAGGTTTCACCCTGATTGAACTGTTAGTTGTAATCATCATCATCGGTATTCTGTCTGCTATTGCGCTACCTTCTTTCCTCAACCAAGCAGCAAAAGCTAAACAATCAGAAGCTAAAACCTACGTCGGTTCAGTTAACAGAGCGCAACAGTCTTACCGGATTGAAAATACATCTTTTGCTACTACTTTTGACAATCTCAAAATAGGTATTCCTTCATCAACAGATTTCTATACATATACAATACCCTCTGCCGATACAACCAGCACAGTTGTTCTAGCGACCACAAAAGATCCAAATTCTCTCAAAGGTTTTTCTGGTGGTGTAGTCATTCTTACTAGTGGGCAGACTGAAGCTCTTGCTTGTCAGACAACAGGAGTACAGACAGCAACATCAGTTGCAGCACCTTCATTAAGCACCACTCCTCAAGCCTCAGCTTGTACTGGTCTGGAAAACATGAAATAAAGCTTAATTATTTGTTGTTAGAAATGCTAGATTAATTACGGTTTATCTAGTATTTTTTTATCTGAATATTGTTCAAGTAGGGGTTAACGGCTGTTGACTCCTACATTGTTCTTTATTTGGCAATAAAAAATTATATACTCAAAAAATTAATTTCACAACTAGTTCCAGGTTTTCAATCATGACTACCCAGTTAGATAATCAAGTTTATTCAAATCAAACTTTACTAAGTATTTCACAATATGAACACAATATTACTGAAAATCCCAGGGAAGTTTCTAACTATTGGTATTTAGGATTAGCCTTATTATTAGAGGATAGAGAAGAAGAAGCGCAGATCACATGGATGACTCCATTTCTTGAATTTGGAGAAGAACAATCTTGGTTGCAAGAATTAACAGAAATTTTATTAAATTCTGCTCAACAGCAAGAAGCAAATTCTAACAATAAATTAGCTTGGGTAATTCGTCAACACATTAAAGAATTTATACCTGATGATATTAATAATCTTTTAAAAATCGTTGAGCTAAATATTGACTTAAATATTGAGGATCTGGAAACGAATATTAATCAATTAGTTGAAACTATCTCTCAACTAACAGAAACCCCTGTTTTTGACGAAAATTTATTAGTTAAAGTGATTGAAAAGTTAGTTCATCTTGATCCAGTTACTCCTCCTTCCTTTGTTGATAAACTGGTTGAAATATTTATACCTAGTTTATCAACCTCTAAGACTATTATTCTATTACTGACCGGGAAAGCTGAAGCTTATTATCGGTTTTCTCAGTCTTATATGTCAATTTACTTTGCAAAAGTAGCTCTCCGTTTAGAACCTAATAATTTAGATTGTATTAGAAAAATTGTTGCTCCTCTACAAAGATTAGGATCAGATTATACTAAAGAATCTATTGATTGGGTGAAAAAATATTTAGCCCTTGCTCAAGAACCAACTGATCAAATTAATGGTTACCATTACTTACTAGACGCATTATTAACTTCTTGTGCAAGTTGGGAAAAAGCAGTTCAAGCTTACCAAGCATATAAACTATATTTATCTAATGTTGTCAACAGTAAATCAAACGATGAAAGCTTAGTGCAGCTTCTTAGCATTGGCGCTTTTTTGTTATACATGGAAGATAATCCACGTGAAAATAGATTAATTCGCAATGGATTAGCTGCTTTATGTCAACAAGTGTTGGGGAAAAGTTTTCCCGAAAATATTAATACCTATCAAAAACGTTTTCAATCACCTCGTCCTGCTTTGAGTGAACGTCCTTTAAGAATAGGCTATTTATCAGAATGTTTTCGTACTCATTCTGTGGGTTTCTTAGCTTGGTGGTTGTTAAAATATCATGATCGTCAACAATTTGATATTTATCTGTATTCTTTAAAAGAGAATGTTTATGACCCCCATCAACAAGCTTACAAAAACGAATTTGGTGATCGTTTTCATCAAGAATGTCTTTCTATGGTGGGAATGGCAGATAAAATTAATGCAGATGAGATAGATATTTTAGTGGATTTGGATAGTTTAACTTCCTATGGTAGTTGCGCCATTTTAGCATTGAAACCTGCACCCATTCAAGTTAGTTGGTTAGGGTATGATGGGACTGGTTTTCCCACAGTAGATTATTTTATTGCTGATCACTATGTATTACCAGAATCAGCACAGGATTATTATACGGAAAAGATTTGGCGGCTACCAGAAAATTATATTGGTATTGATGGCTTTAGTATAGGAACACCAACTCTCACCAGAGAATCTTTAGATATTCCTGATAATGGGATTATTTATTTTAGTTCTCAAACGGGATTAAAACGTAATTTCCATAATATTCGGTTACAACTGCAAATTCTTAAACAAGTCCCTAATAGTTATTTTCTTCTCAAAAGTCATCGAACTAATTATCAAGATTTACAAGATTTTATCGCACCAATTGCAGAAGCGGAAGGAGTTGATTTAAAACAATTAAGATTTTTACCTTCTGCTGATACAGATATGGAACATCGCGCTAATTTAGTTATTGCTGATATTGTTTTAGATACCTATCCCTACAACGGTGCAACAACAACCTTAGAAACCTTATGGATGGGTATCCCTATAGTAACTAGAGTGGGAGAACAATTTGCAGCGCGCAATAGTTATACAATGATGATGAATGTAGGTGTAACTGAAGGTATAGCTTGGAGTGATGAAGAGTATGTAGAGTGGGGTGTGAGGTTGGGTAAGGATGAAAAATTAAGACAAGAAATTGTTTGGAAACTGAAAAAGTCAAGACAAACATCACCGCTATGGAATGGTAAGAAATTTGCAGGGGAAATGGAGAATGCTTATCAGCAGATGTGGGAAAGGTATATTGATGATTGACAATAAATTAGGATAAAGCCGTATGATTGACAATAAATTAGGATAAAGCCGTTTCATTTGATAAAAAAGATATAGTGTTGATTGTACAACTGCAACTCTGAAGAGTTGCAGTTTATTAGGGATAAATTATGAAATAAGCGAGAGACTTATCATGGCAATTTCACAAGATGTAAATTTAGGTAATAATGTCATCATCCATCATCCTGAATTGGTTAATATGTATGGATGTAGGATTGGCGATGATACTAAAATAGGTGCTTTCGTAGAAATACAAAAAGGTGTGATTGTGGGTAATCGCTGTAAAATATCTTCCCACAGTTTTATTTGTGAAGGAGTGGAAATTGAGGATGAAGTCCTAATTGGTCATGGTGTCATGTTCATAAACGATCGTTATCCTAGAGCCACCAGTAACGGTAATTTGAAGACGGAAGCTGATTGGAATGTAACTCCAGTGAAAATTAAACGGGGAGCATCTATAGGTAGTGGAGCAGTGATTATGTGTGGAGTAACAATAGGTGAAGGAGCAATGATTGCTGCTGGAGCAGTAGTTACTAATAATGTTCCTGAATACGCGATTGCTCTAGGTGTACCCGCTAAAGTAACAGGTGATGTGCGGGAGCGTGAGTCATGATAGGAATTGGTGTAGTTGGTTATGGCTATTGGGGTCCGAATCTGGTACGTAACTTTTATGAAATACCAGAATCCCAGGTAATTGCTGTTAGTGATTTCAGTCCAGATAGATTGCTAAAAGTCCAATCTCGTTACCCTACTATTGGTGTGACGTTAAACTATCAAGACTTAATCAATGATGATCGTATAGAGGCGATCGCTATTGCTACTCCAGTTTCAGCCCATTTCGATATAGCTATTCAAGCTTTACAGGCTGGAAAGCACGTTTTAATAGAAAAACCCATGACCGCAAGCTCTGAACAGGCCTTACGATTAATTGCTGAAGCTGATAAACGTAATCTAGTTTTGATGGTGGATCATACTTTTGTTTATACAGGAGCAATTCGCAAAATACATGAGCTTGTAGAGAATAATACATTAGGTAATATTTATTATTATGACGCGGCGCGTGTCAACCTGGGATTATTTCAGCATGATGTAAATGTAATCTGGGATTTAGCAGTACATGACTTATCTATTATGGATTATGTCCTGCCTTCCAAACCTTGTGCTGTATCTGCCACAGGTATAAGTCATGTCAGTGGAGAGCCTGAAAATATAGCCTATATGACATTATTTTTTAATGAACAATTAATTGCCCATTTGCAGGTTAACTGGCTTGCTCCAGTAAAAGTTAGACGTACACTCATTGGGGGTAAGTAGGTAAACATAATAAAACCGATATATGTTTAGTTTTGTGAAACCCGTAAAACAACCTATTTGTAAGGCATTCATTGAATTTACATTTCGTCACATACCTTTAAATTTTTCGGTTTACCTACTTAGTCAAAAGATGATTGTCTATGATGATGTAGAACCTAGCGAAAAGGTAAAGTTATATGACAGAGGAATTACAGTCAATAACAATCAAGAGAATTTGTATAAAATGCTGATTGGTTATCGGACTGGGGATATGTGGTCTCCAAAATTGGATCTGACAGAAGCTCTCAATAGAGTGGTATCACACTTTATTAATTGTATTAAAACAGGCGATCGCCCTTTAACTGATGGTAAAGCTGGGTTACGAGTAGTAAAAATTCTGGAAGCTGCTACTGAGTCTATGAAACATCAAGGTAAATTAGTGGAATTGAACTGGACAGAAACAGAGGTAACAGGATGATCCCATTTATAGATTTAAAAACACAGTATGCTAGTATCAAAGATGAAATTAACCAAGCTATTTCTGGAGTATTGGAAACTACCCAATTTATATTAGGGGAAGAAGTAGAAGCCTTTGAAACTGAGTTTGCAGCTTACTGTGGTGCTGATTATGGTATTGGTCTAAATTCTGGTACAAGTGCTTTACATTTAGCATTGTTAGCTTTAGGAATTGGTGCTGGTGATGAAGTCATAACCGTGCCTTTTACCTTTGTGGCAACGGTGGCAGCTATCTGTTATACAGGAGCTAAACCAGTTTTTGTGGATATTGATCCTATCTCCTACACTATAGACGTTAACCAAATTGAATCTGCTATTACTAAAAATACTAAAGCCATACTTCCTGTTCATCTATATGGGCAACCTGCGGATATGGACTCTATTCTATCTATAGCTAAAAAGTATAATCTGAAAGTAATTGAAGATGCTGCTCAGGCTCATGGTGCTGAATATAAAGGCAAAAGGGTTGGTAGTATTGGTGATTTAGGTTGTTTTAGTTTCTATCCAGGTAAAAATTTAGGAGCTTATGGTGAAGCAGGTATTGTCACCACCAATAACCCTGACTATGCCCATACTATTAGAAAGTTAAGGGATTGGGGACAAGAAAAGAAATATCACCATGATTTCAATGGTTATAATTACCGCATGGAAGGAATACAAGGGGCTATATTACGAGTGAAGTTACGCCATTTAGAAACCTGGACTCAAGCAAGGAGAAATCACGCTCAACTTTATAACGAATTACTAGCAAATACTGAGTTAAAAACTCCTGTAGAAATGCCTTATAGTCGTCATGTTTATCATATATATGGGGTGCGATCGCCTGATAGGAATATTTTACAACAACAGTTAATGGCCAAGGGGGTACAAACAGGTATTCATTATCCTATTCCTGTTCATTTGCAGAAAGGTTATGCTGATTTAGGTTATAAATTAGGCGATTTTCCTTGTAGTGAGTTAGTAGCAAATGAGGAGTTATCTTTGCCTATGTATGCAGAGTTAACTAATGATAATATTAAAATTGTTACAGGAAATTTGGTTTAATCACATAGTCATGAATAACTTACCTGTTGGTTTCAACCATAAAAGATTACTAAGATTAATCAAAGATGCAATTGATAGATGTAACTTAGACTTAAGCGACCAGATTATTTTTACTGAGGCAGCAACAGGCGCTTATGTTGTAACACCTATAATAGCAGCTTTGGCTGGTGCTAAAAAAGTCTATGCAATTACAAAAGACACTCCATACGGAACCATAAAACAAGTCATAAACGAAACGGAAAGTTTGGCAAATTTAGCTGGTATAAGTTCTAATATCGAAATAATTACCGAAAAGACATCAGATATAGTTAGTAAAGCTGATTTAATTACCAATAGTGGTCATGTACGTCCTATAAATAAAGAAATGATTAATTGGATGAAACCATCGGTGGTCATATCCTTAATGTATGAGTCATGGGAATTTAGAGAAGAGGATATAGATTTAGATTATTGCCGTAAAACAGGTATTAAAGTCATAGGAGTTAACGAAAAGCATCCATCTATTGATGTTTTTTCTTTTTTGGGAATTATGGCTATTAAACAACTACTAGATGCTGGAGTAGCCGTTTATGGTAGTAAAATACTTCTACTCTGTGATAATCATTTTTCGGAGTTTATTCAAAAAACTTTATCACAAAATGGAGCAGAAGTTTATTGTCATAAACAATTGAAAGAAGCTGAAATGCAAATAAATTATGATGCTATTATTGCAGCTTTAAAACCACAGAAAAATCCTGTTTTATCTGAAGTGGATTTAAGGATTATTGCTCAAAATTTTTCTGATTGTGTTATTTTTCAGTTTTGGGGTGATATTGATTTGTATCTATGTCATCAACTTAATATTTTGATTTACCCTGATAAAACTATAAAAAAAGGACACATGGGAATTTTACCATCAGAAATAGGACCAGAAGCTATTATTAGGCTTCAAACAGGAGGCTTAAAATCAGGTTCAGTTGTAATCAAAAAATATGATATAATTGATAGAAAAAATATTGATTATATCCAAATAGTATAAAAAATACCTTATTTGTAACTAAAAAGATGAAACTATCTCAAATTGTGACTAATATTAAAAGGATTGAGGTTATCAATGATCAATCTTTTGAATCTATTGGACTGTTGGGGCATCAAGAGAGAAAAATGCTTGTAACACTCTATGATAAAAAATATTTAGACTCTTTAAAAAATAATGGTTATATCTCCTGCGTAATTACATATCCTGATTTGGTCAAAGAAATACCTAAAAACTTAGGAATTGCAGTTACAGAGCATCCCCAAGATGCTTTTTATGAAATTCATGAATACTTAGCAAATAATACTAACTTTTATGGCGAGAATTTTGATTCTCGTATTTCATCGGAAACGATAATTGCCGACGATTGTTACATTGCCAAGCAAAATGTTCACATTGGAAAAGGTACAGTTATTGAACCTAAAGCAGTTATTTTAGAAAATTCAGTAATTGGT
Source organism: Dolichospermum sp. UHCC 0259 (assembly GCF_009711935.1). Classification (GTDB taxonomy): domain Bacteria; phylum Cyanobacteriota; class Cyanobacteriia; order Cyanobacteriales; family Nostocaceae; genus Dolichospermum. The sequence continues at coordinate 37,341 of NZ_VIKX01000062.1, forward strand.
GAAAATGTAATTATTCGTTCTGGTGCTGTGATTGGAGGAGAAGGTTTTGAGCCAAAATTAGTCAATGGAAAAAAAATTATTGTTCCTCATACTGGAGGAGTGAAAATAAATGATAGAGTGGAAATTCAATCTAATAGTCATATAGCTAAGTCTGTTTTTGGCGGATTTACTGAGATTGGAGAAAACACTAAAATAGATGCTCTAGTTCATATTGCCCATAACGTTAAAATAGGTAAGAATTGTGAAATAGCTGCTGGAGCGATTATTGCTGGAAGTACAACTATTAGAGACAACGTTTGGATTGGTCCAAATGCAACAATTTCATCTGAAATCTTAATTGAAGATAATGCTTTTGTTGCTTTAGGTTCAGCCGTATTTAAAGACGTAAAGCAAAACTCAGTAGTTTTAGGTGTACCTGCTAGATTCTTACGCTGGAGAAACGAATCGTGAAAAAAGTTTTAATAACTGGTGGTGCAGGATTAGTTGGTTCTCATATTGCCGATCAATTAGTTCAAAAAGGTGTTTCAGAAATAGTTATTCTCGATAACTTTGTTAGGGGTACTAAAGCTAATTTAGAATGGGCGATCGCTAATGGTAACGTCAAAATCATCGAAGGAGATATTAGAGATCAAACACTACTCAACGAAATCATGCCAGGTGTAGATGTTTTATTTCACCAAGCAGCGATTCGTATTACCCAATGTGCTGAAGAACCCAGATTAGCATTAGAGGTATTAGTTAATGGTACTTATAACGTTTTAGAAGCAGCCGTAAAAGCAAAAGTCAAAAAAGTGATAGCGGCTTCTTCCGCTTCTGTTTTGGGTATGGCAGAAGAATTTCCTACCACTGAATCCCATCACCCCTATAATAACCGTACTTTTTATGGTGCAGCTAAAACCTTCAATGAGGGAATGTTACGCACTTTTAATGAAATGTATGGCTTAGATTATATCGCCTTGCGCTATTTTAACGTTTATGGTGTGAGAATGGATATTTATGGGGTTTATACGGAAGTTTTAGTTAGGTGGATGGATCGTATTATCGAGGGAAAACCACCGCTGATTTTTGGTGATGGTTTACAAACTATGGATTTTGTTTCTGTGGAAGATATTGCCAAAGCCAATATTTTAGCTGCTCAAAGTAATATTACTGATGAAGTTTTTAATATTGCTAGTGGGGTAGAAACTAGCTTGAACGATTTAGCTTTTAGCCTTTTAAAAGTAATGAAATCTGATCTAAAACCTGAATATACAGCCGAGAGAAAAGTTAATCCCGTACAAAAAAGATTAGCTGATACAAGCAAAGCTAAAAAGTTACTAGGGTTTAAAGCAGAGGTTTCCTTAGAAGAGGGTTTAAGCCGTTTAGTTGATTGGTGGAAAACAACCAAGAATATTGTATAACCTATCTTAATAGTAGTTGGTGTTTAAACTCAGCTTTTTCAATCAAGGATAATTTAACTTACCTTATTCTTCTGGACACAATAATTGAGTATGAATGAACCCTTATCTTTTATCCCCATTGCTAAACCTTTTCTGGGTGAGGAAGAAGCCCACGCTGCAAGTCAAGCTATTTTATCAGGCTGGGTAACACAGGGTCCCCAAGTCAAGGCTTTTGAAGAAGAATTTGCGGACTATGTGGGAGCAAAATATGCTTGTGCCGTCTCTAGTTGTACCACCGCTTTACATTTGGCTTTATTAGCCGTAGGTGTTCAACCTGATGATGAAGTAATTACCGTATCCCATTCTTATATTGCAACAGCTAATAGTATTCGCTACTGTGGTGCTATTCCCGTCTTTGTGGATATTGAAACCGAATCTTATAATATTAATCCTAGTTTAATTGAGTCCGTCATCAGCGATCGCACAAAGGCAATTTTAGTAGTGCATCAAATGGGAATGCCTTGCAATTTAAAGGCAATTCTAGCGATCGCCAAAAAGCATTCTTTACCAGTGATTGAAGATGCTGCCTGTGCGATCGGCAGTGAGATATTATGGGAGGGAAAATGGGAAAAAATTGGTAAACCTCATGGAGATATTGCCTGTTTTTCCTTTCATCCAAGAAAAGTAATTACCACTGGTGATGGAGGAATGCTAACCACTTCTAATCCAGAATGGGACAAAAAAATCAGGTTATGGCGACAACATGGCATGAGTGTAACAGATACCGTGCGTCATGGATCAAAACAAGTTATATTTGAAACATATCCTGTTTTAGGCTATAACTACAGAATGACTGATATTCAGGCAGCCGTAGGGCGAGAACAATTGAAGAAATTACCAGAAATAATTTTTAAAAGAAGACACATAGCAGAAAAATATCAGGAATTACTATCTGATGTTTCTGGGATAGAACTGCCAACAGAACCAGTATGGGCAAAAACTAATTGGCAAAGTTATTGTATTAAATTAGCTGACCATATTGAGCAAGTGGAGGTCATGCAAAAATTATTAGATCAAGGAATTGCTACAAGAAGAGGTATAATGTGCGCCCATAGAGAAGAATCATATCAAACTCAACCTTGGCACTGTGGCATACAGTATAATTCCTGTGATTGTGTTAAAGCAGAATGTAAAAAGTTAAAATTTAGTCAACAATCTCAAGATAAATCTCTTATTTTGCCTCTTTTTCCAGATATGTTACCACAAGAACAACAAAAAACATCTGAAAATATCAAACGGATTGTGCAGACTTTATAAAACAAAATTCATATTATACATAAAAAATCAGGAGAAAGCTTTATGAAAATAGACTTAATTTATCTCGATTCCTTTTCCTACCCTTGGAATATTAGTAAAGGATGGGTGCAAACTTTAGAAAGAATGAAATTATTAGGACAAACATTTTGTGTAAATGAGTCAACCTCTGAAATTGTATTTCAAGAACTAAAAAAAAGTACAAGTGATATAGTTATATTAATAGGAGGAGATCATTATTTACCTTTTCTACATGATGAACCTCAAAAACGAGATTTTTGGCAAAATCTAAAACAAACTACTGTTTGTCTTTGCTGGGAAACCATAATTAATGCTAAATTTCCTAATACGATTGAAAAATCTTCAAGTGCTAAGTTATGTTTTGACTATTTTATTTGTTCTGATGAAAGAGACTTGAGTTTTTTCAATAATCAAAATAACATTTGTTTTGCTCCAGTGTGTGTTGATGAAAAAAGCTTTAAAGTCAAATTACCTATTCAAGAGCGCCCAAAACAAATGTTTTTCTTTGGACAGGTTGCAACTTTTAATATTCCTGGAGTATATGACCAAAGAAGAGAACTATTGCAACAGTTACTAGCAGCGCGAGCAGTAGTATTTGTTAATGGATGGATTGAAACTCATAATTCACCAGATGTATTAGTTAATCTATACAACAATTTTTATGCAGTAATTAATCTACCTACTAATATGGGAGGTTATACACAAAGAGTTTTTGAAGCCATGTCTTGTGGAACAACATTATTACAATACAGACTAGAATCTCAGCCTATATGTAGTAGTTTATTTGTTGAGTACGAAGATTACATCCCTTATGATGTTACAAACTTTCCCAAATTATTACATACCATCCAAAATCTTAATAATTTATTTGACTTAGAAAAAATCACTAAACAAGCTAGAGAAAAAATATTACAATATCATACAATAGAAAAAAGAATCCAACAAATTATTAAATTTGTCCAAGATGGTGAAAAAATTGAATATCAAATTCTTCCTGAACTAAAAAATACCAAAATCTCATCTAACCTGTCACAGTTCACATTATCTTACACTCAAACTAAATCACAGACTTGTAAAGTTTGTGGTTCAGATTCTCATTATTTCTCTACAGCAAAAATACTTCAGAAGTATGATGTTGATTATTTTCAGTGTTCAAATTGTGGATTTGTCCAAACAGAACATCCTTACTGGTTAAATGAAGCTTATTCGGAAGCTATAGCTACTAGCGATGTAGGTTTAGTCTATCGTAATAATATGATGGCAAATATTGCTACTAAATTGCTGTTTAATCATTTTGATCATGAAGCCAATTTTTTAGATTATGGTGGTGGTTATGGTCTTTTTGTAAGATTAATGAGAGACCAAGGGTTTAAGTTTTACTGGTATGATAAATTCTGTAAAAATATTTTTGCAACAGGTTTTGAATTAACGGAAAATATTAAATCTGATTTATTATTAGTAACAGCATTTGAGTTATTTGAACATTTTACTTATCCTCTACAAGAATTGGAGGAAATGCTGAAATTAGCTCCTAACATTTTATTTAGCACATCTTTATTACCGGAAAATAATCCTCAACCTGATCAATGGTGGTACTATACTCCCCATGAAGGTCAACATATATCTATTTATACCAGGAAATCCTTAGAGGTATTAGCGGAAAAATATAACTTAAAATTATATACTGATGGAAATTCTTTGCATCTTTTAACTAAAAACAAAAATCTCCCGGAAAATTTGTTTGAAGCAGTGATCATTAGTAACTTACCATCAGCTGAAAAACAATCTCTTCTATCCCATGACTTTAATCAGGTTGTTAGCCAGATACTAGCAAAAAAATCTGCATTGAATGTTAATGAATCGTTGAATATTACTGAACTAAAACCACCAATCATTCTCATAGACGGGGTATTCTTCCAGCTACTTAAAACCGGAATAGCTAGAGTTTGGAAATCTCTTTTAGAACAGTGGGTAAATACTGAATTTGCTAACCATATTGTAGTTTTAGATCGAGCTAATACCGCACCTAAAATCAATGGTATTCGTTATCGTGCCATATCTCCCTACAGCTATAACAATACCGAAAGCGATCGCCAAATGCTCCAGCAAATTTGCGATGAAGAAGGAGCAGAGTTATTTATTTCTACCTATTACACTACTCCTATTGATACACCTTCAGTATTTATGGCTTATGACATGATACCAGAAGTAATGGGAGCTAATTTTGATGAACCAATGTGGAGGGAAAAACATAATGCAATCAAACACGCATCTGCTTTTCTTTCTATATCAGAACATACAGCAAAAGATTTAAGTATATTTTTCCCCGATATATCATTAGAATCAATTACTGTTGCCCATTGTGGAGTTGATCCTCTTTTCTCCCCTGCTTCTGAAGATGAAATCAATGCCTTTAAACATAAATATGGCATTAATAAACCCTACTTCTTATTAGGTGGACTGGGAGGATATAAAAACACAATTCTCTTTTTTCAGGCGTTCTCCCAACTGATTAATAAACACAGTTTTGATATAGTAGCTACTGGTGCAGGTAATCAATTACCTTCCGAATGGCGACAATATACCGCCGGATGCACATTTCACGGATTACAGTTGAGTGATGCAGAATTAAGATTAGCTTATGCTGGAGCAGTAGCATTAGTTTATCCTTCTCAGTATGAAGGTTTTGGAATGCCAGTAGCCGAAGCAATGGCTTGTGGCTGCCCTGTCATTACTACCCCTAACGCCTCTTTACCCGAAGTTGGAGGAAAAGCAGTAATCTATGTCAAAGATGATGAAATTGAAGGTATGGCTAATGCTTTATGTGAGGTACAAAAACCCAGTTTAAGACGTAATTTAATTCAAGCTGGATTAGTACAGGCTCAGAAATTTTCCTGGTCTAAAATGGCTGATATTGTCAGCAATGTTTTAATTAATCAAACCCTTGAATCTTTACCTTTCAACCTCGGAGAAATTAATCTAATCATGTTTCCTGATTGGAATCAGTCAGAAGATGATTTATATGGGCAATTAGGAGAGGTAATCAAAGCACTAGCTACTGATTATCATGCTGATGAAACTACCTTACTCATCTATGCTAGTAACACCGATCCTGAAACTGCGGACGGAATATTATCTAGTATCGCTATGAATTTAATAATGGAAGATGAAATAGATATTACTGAAAGCATACAAATTTCTTTGATAGAAGAAATCAGTGAAAAACAGTGGCAAACACTACTACCACATTTACAGAGTAGAATTGTGTTAGAAGTAGAAAACCAAGAGGCGATATCTAAATTGCAAGCAGAAACCTTACCTACTTTTGAAATAGAAGTAGAATATTAATATTACTGATTAAGATAATCAAATTCCAGGAACAAAAGACTCTCCTTACATCTGGAAATTTTGCTATAATTAGCAAATTAAGTCATTTCAGCAAGAGGATAGTGTTGCAGAGATCAATCCTAATACCATTTGGTAATTCTGGACTCATTTCTATAATTTCACCGTCTATTAATTCGCAATTACGACCTGTTAAAATGTCCGATTGAATTATTTTATGATAGTCGTCAATTGTCCATTTCAATAAAGTTTTCATTGGGCAAAATCTCCATATTTTTCTACTATTGAACTTTAACAAACTGGATAAAGTTGCCTTCCGCACCCGCCAGGGAATAAATTCCCTGTCTCATAGCTCAAGTCCGTTAAAACGGACTAATAAATTTTCCTAGTATTTAGTCATCAAAATATAACTTTCGCTATTAGCAAGGAACTTGAGTTCCTGCTGGATAGGGGTTTTGCATTATACAAGATTACTCAATCATCAAATTCAACGCCTAATTCTCGTAATTTTGCTGCTAATCTATCAGCCCGATGTTTTTCTTGTTCAGCCCGTTGTCTTTCATATTCCGCTCGTTGTTTTTCTTGTTCGGCTTGTTCTTCTCCTGTTAATAATAAATTACCTTCTAAATCCCACCACCTTAACCAAGGTAACTCGACATTTTTATATGTTCCTTGCCAAATTCCTAATTCAACACCCATTTTTTCAATTACATAATGACCTCTTGCATTGGGTGGCATCAGGTGATATTGCCCTTCGATTAAATGATATAATTCTAAAGATGATTTTTTTTCTTCATAAATACCATAAAAAGGAACTCTTATCGCTTTTTCATAAACCCAAAATTTCCCCTGATATGGGGTTTCATCTCTTTCTTCTCTACCATTACCTGATACAAATTCAATGACAATTAGGGGAGCAACTAATTCTTGCCACATCACGTAAGAACGGCGCATTTGACCATTTAGAGCAGGTGGCACATCAGGAACATAAAACCAATCTGGCGCTTCTGCACCTCTTTCTGGTGGTTCTGTAATCCGCCAATAAATACCGCTATCCTGTCCTATGCAAAACTGTTTATCTGGATGAATTGTTTGTAATTTTGACCATATAGATTCTGTTAAAAGAATACTTTGGGGATGTTCTTGAAAGTTTTTCACAAATGTTCCATCTTCACAGGGTAATTGGGTATGATCCGGTAACTGTGTTGAAAGATCTAATTTGATGGTGTCCATAATTTTCCATTTTGGAAGAATATGTTGGTGTTAGCGAAGATGGAATATAGTTTTATATCCATCAAAACTATATTATAAACAATTCTGATATGACTTTTATCTAAGTTTACTCTGTCCGCAGAATCTCAGCAGCTTTAGCCCTAAGAGTGTCAATTTAGGTGGGTTGGCTGATTTGTTAAGAGGTTGTTTTAAAAGTCTTTGGTGATGTATCAAAAATCTTTAGATCCCCCCTAGCCCCCCTTAAAAAAGGGGGAAATGGAATCAAAGTCCCCCTTTCTAAGGGGGATTTAGGGGGATCTGCGGCTGTCAGATACCACACGAAAAAGTTTTCAAACAACCTCTAAGGGTTGGGTTACAGATAGAATTGAACCCAAACTCTTCAATAATTCCCGTTAGAGAACTCAGATGAGGGATAGTTTTGACTACATCGTCCATTCCATAGGCTTTTTGAGGATTGTTCAATGAAATTAAAAACAGAAACTGAACCAAATTTAGTCTAAAGAAATTGGAAATCTGGTAGAAAATTACATTAAGTTTAAGAAAAATCATTCCCCTCTGATGAAGTGATACCTTGAATGATTAGTTGCCCAAAAAGGCACATATATGAAAAGCTTTCCATTTTCTCTTGATAAAAGTAAGCAAAATAAATTTGTCAGCTTGGCTACATCTGCAATTGCAGCCTTATCCTTAGCAGGTGGTGTGAATGCTGCCAATGCCACTCCCATAAAAACACCGACAGCACAAGAATTAGCTTCTGTATCAATTCCCTATAATCAAACTCAACCAGTAGTTACCCAGTCTGTGACTCGTCAAATCCCTTATCAAGCAATGGGAATTGAACCGTTGATCATTATTCCTGTGATCATTATTGGTGGTTGTTTCTTCTTTGGTGGACTGGTAGTTATCGGTGAACGTGAAGTTGGCATTGTGGTGAAAAAATTCACCCTGTCTGGTAAAGGATTACCTGCGGGAAGATTAATCGCCCTCAATGGTGAAGCGGGTTTACAAGCCGATACACTTGCCCCTGGTTGGCATTGGGGTCATTGGCCTTGGCAATATGCAGTTAAAAAAGAATCGGTAATTGTTGTCCCTCAAGGTCAAATAGCGATGATTGTCGCCGCAGATGGCGCACAGAACCCCCCAGAACGGATTTTGGGCAAAATTGTCGAATGTGATAATTTTCAAGATGCTCGCAAATTCTTGACGAAAGGTGGGGAAAAAGGCCGACAAATGGGCTTTCTTACTGCTGGTAGTTACCGCATTAATACCGCGCTGTTTAAAGTGATTACAGCCGCTAACGCTTCGGCTCATGGCATGAATGCAGAACAATTGAATGTATATAGTGTCAAATCTGATAAAGTCGGTATTGTCACCACTTTGGATGGGTTGCCCATTTCCCCTGGTGAAATTGCTGGGGCTGTGATTGAAGGACACGACAACTTTCAAAATGGTCAAAAATTTATCAATGGTGGTGGTAAAAGAGGTTTGCAGGAGCAAATTTTATTATCCGGTTCTTGGAACTTGAATCCCTGGTTTGTGCAAGTAGAACAAGTACCCATGACAGAAATACCTATTGGTTATGTGGGTGTGGTAATTTCTTTTGTGGGTAAAGAACAAGAAGATATCAGTGGTGCAGCTTTCACTCACGGTAACTTGGTACACCAGGGACACAAGGGAGTTTGGGTAGAACCTCTGTATCCTGGTAAACACCCGACTAACTCCCGAATTATGAAAATTGAGTTAGTACCGACGACAAACATTGTTTTAAATTGGTCAGGGCGTACCGAACGACATAGCTATGATGAGAAGCTACAATCTTTAACTGTGCGATCGCGTGATGGTTTCGCATTTGATTTGGAAGTAGCGCAAATTATCCATGTTGGGGCTTTAGATGCACCAAAGGTGATTTCTCGCGTGGGGGCAATGCAAAATTTAGTAGATCATGTTCTAGAACCAACTATTGGTAACTATTTCCGCAACTCTGCTCAAAACTGCACTGTTCTCGACTTTTTAACAGCCCGGAGTGAACGCCAAACTGAAGCTGCTGAATATATTAAAATCGCTTTGCGTGCCTATGACGTGCAAGCAATTGATACTTTAATTGGTGATATTCAACCACCGGCGGCTTTAATGCAGACACAGACAGACCGGAAAATTGCTGAAGAAGAACGCAAGACTTACGAAGTACAGCAAATGGCGCAAACCCAACGCCAACAACTGGTGCGGGAAACGGCTTTGGCGAACATTCAGCAAGAAATGGTCAAATCTGAGCAAAGTGTGCAAATAGCCGAGTTAAAATCCCAAGCAGCCATTAAGGAAGCGAATGGGGAAGCTGAAGCAACTAAGCTAAAAGCCATAGCGGAAGCTGAGGGTATTCGCGCCACAGGTAACGCAAAAGCGGAAACCTACCGGACAGGCGTACAAGCTTTGGGTTTACAAGGTTACACCGCTATGCAGTTAATGCAAATTGTGGGCGATCGCAATGTCCGCATTATTCCTGATATCATTGTTGGTGGTAATAATGGCAGTAATAATGGTTTAGCAGATGGTTTGTTGTCTATGATTCTTTTGAATCAAACTAATAGCAAAACTCATCCAGAATCGAAAATCCCCACACCTCCACCTCTTCCTAATGCGGTAGTTGCTAAATCTGAATCTACTAATCATAATAGTTAGGCGAATAGAATTAGCGGCTACACAAACAAAGTCCGCATTTCGACAGGCTCAATGACCACCTGCGCGGACTCAAGAGATTTTGGCGTTGCTGATTCAGAGGATGCTTTTTTCACGCAGAGGCTCAGAGAGTAAGAGTTTGAGAGATGGAATTTTTAACTTTCATACCTCAATTCTCCAACGCCCAAAATTATTTTCATCCCTAAAATCAGCAACGCCTGATTTTCATAGCTATAACTACTTCAGATATTGGATTTTACGGAATTTGAGTCACAAATTACCCCTTTGAACGGTTACTAAATTATGTAGGTTTAATCAAAAATGAATAATCAAATCACTGGATTGTGTTAATTGTAAAATCATCAAATCCTTAAAATCAGAATGATAACCAACATCCTGAAAATCCTTAAATCCTGGACATTATCTCGACTTACTTCGACAAGCTCAGTACAAGTCGCTCGATAACCACCTGATTCAGACAATTGTGGTTGATTCAAAATTAAGTTAAAATAAAAGAAATAGCAAAATCCTCACCAGTATATGGTTACATTAACACAACTAACAACCCAAACCTTATACGATCAAGATTATTACCTGTGGATAAGAACAACCATTAACCAACTTCGCGCAGGACAATTTTCCGCGATTGATTTAGAGAACTTATTAGAAGAATTAGAAACTATAGGTAGAAGTGAAAAGCGAGCAATTAAAAGTTTATTAATTAAACTGCTGGAACATCTACTCAAGCTAAAATGTTGGGATAAGGAAAGAGAAAGAAATCAAGGACATTGGAAGGGGGAAATTAGGACATTTCGTACACAAATAAAAGATGAACTCAAAGATAGTCCAAGTCTAAAACCTTATATTTTAGAAATATTTGATGAATGTTATCAAGATGCTAGAAAATTAGTTAGCGACAGATCAGAACTTTCTCTTGACATATTCCCCCTTACCCCCATTGCTTCTTTAGAACAAATCCTAGATGAAAACTGGTTTCCTGAAATATAGCTGCAATCATAACCAAGATGATTAAGGCAAATGGTTGGAAATTGATAATTTTTGTGTAAAAATTAAGTTAGAAAATAAAGGTTAGGTAATGACAAAATGACTATTAATGTCAGTGTACCCGAAGCAACCATACAGTTAACCGAATTACTTCATCGAGTCAGACAAGGTGAAGAAGTTATTATTTCTGAAGCTGGTATACCTGTAGCACGAATTTCACCAGTTTACTCTAAATCTCCACGCATTCCTGGACAAGATCGCGGTAAAGTTATAATTTCTCCCGATTTTGATCTGCCACTACCAGATGTCATCATTAACGATTTTATTAATCCATCTACACCTCAATTATGAAGTTTTTGCTCGATACTCACGCTTTTTTATGGTGGGTGACTAATGCAGAAGAGTTATCTAATACCGTCCGAAAAATTATTACAGATCCCGATAATACTATACTTTTTAGCGTTGTTAGTGCTTGGGAAATTGTGATTAAATTCCGTACTGGTAAACTTAGCTTACCAGAAGAACCTGAAATTTATATTCCTTCTAGATTAGCAGCTAATCAGTTTCAAGCTCTACCAATTGAAATCAATCATGTTTTGCAAGTTGCCAATATACAAGACTATCATAAAGATCCTTTTGATCGCATTTTAATTGCTCAGAGTCAAATTGAAAAAGTCCCAATCTTAACTAAAGATAATCTCATTATTCAATATCAAGTGATGACAATTTGGTAATAGCTGCAATCATCAGAGTAAAGACGACTAAAATAGATACTTAACTCACCCTTTCTCAAGGAGTATCTAGCGGTGCAGCCAGATTTAGTAGGTTTAGAAATTAGCAAAGGGGAACTAAAACGCTTAACTGGATTTGATCCAGAAGACGTTTTCCGTCCCTCGATTATGGCAGACAAAGACAAGCGACTCAGTTTTTTTCTGAATGAAGCTTTGGTAGCTTTGGCTCTGACACCGATTATAGTTGGTGGTATTTATGCTTTTATCATTTTACCCACTTTGGGGTCTTCCAATAAAATGGGAGTGATTCTATTGATTATAGTACCTGTGGCGGTAGTTGTGGGGCGATCGCTCTGGCGGAAAAAAAACTGTCCCCACGCACTCACAATCCTACTAGACGAAGTTGAAAAATATCACCAAGTCGTCCAAGCTATAGATATTAATGATCAACTGACTAACTCCGGTAACACCCAAGGTAACATTAGCGACAGAGAACAGGTAATATCTGCACTACAACTAATTCGAGAAGATTTAGTCCGCGCCTTAAAAAGTGAACGGATTTTGCGCGATAATAAAAAGTTGCTTGCTAATAACCAAGATTTAGTGGTAAATAATTTAGCTAATCTGCAAACCTTACAAGTTAGTAGTCAAGCTAGTGAGTATGCTCAACTTCTTAATCAATCATTGCAGATTGCCTTAGATGTCCAAGCAGAAATCAGAAAATTACAGAAAGTCTAGTTTAAATTTCCTAAAAAATAAATGAATAACCAACCTAAAATAATTGTCCTTGATGATGATCCCACAGGTTCACAAACCGTCCATAGTTGTTTACTATTAATGCGCTGGGATGTAGAAACTTTACGGTTAGGATTAAAAGACGATGCTCCTATTTTCTTTATTTTAACAAATACTCGTTCCCTGACTCCAGAAGCAGCCGCATCTGTAACTAGAGAAGTTTGTCATAACCTCAAACTTGCCTTAGCAGCGGAAAAAATCGCCGATTTTCTCGTAGTTAGTCGTTCTGACTCTACCTTACGGGGACATTATCCCATAGAAACCGATGTGATTGCTGAAGAACTCGGTCCATTTGATGCTCATTTTCTTGTTCCCGCGTTTTTTGAAGGGGGAAGAATTACCCGCGACAGTATTCACTATCTAATTATTGATGGTGTTCCCACTCCCGTACATGAAACAGAATTTGCTCGTGATTCTGTCTTTGGTTACAATTACAGCTATCTTCCTAAATATGTGGAAGAAAAAACCAAGGGACGGATTAAAGAAGATAATGTTACTAGATTTTTACTCGCAGATATCCGTGCTGGTAGTTTAGAAAGTTTATTAGAACTTGAAAATAATCAGTGTGGTGTCGTAGACGGGGAAAATCAAGAGGATCTTAACACCTTTGCGGTAGATGTATTAACAGCCGCAAGTCAGGGGAAACGGTTTTTATTCCGTTCTGCTGCTAGTATTTTAACAGCTTTGGCTGCCTTACCACCCCAACCCATTGCTGCTGAAAATATGGCAAAATATGTGCGCGGTGGTAAACCTGGTGCAATTATTGTGGGTTCTCACGTTAAAAAGACAACTCAACAGTTAGAATCATTATTACAAGTTGAGGGGACGGTAGGCATAGAAGTGAATGTGGGCAGATTACTGGAAAATGGGGTAAATGAATCTGCTAAACTGCTAACCGAGATTCTGGAAAATGTCAAAGTAGTACATAATGCTGGTAAAACTCCAGTAGTTTATACTAGCCGTCAGGAATTGACATTTAAAGATGTCAAAACTAGGTTAGATTTTGGTAGCACGGTTTCCGCTTTACTGATGGATATTGTCCAGGGTTTACCATCTGATCTAGGATTCCTTATCAGTAAGGGGGGTATTACTTCTAACGATGTCTTGAGTACGGGACTGGCTTTAACTTCAGCCCGATTACTTGGTCAAATTTTAGCAGGTTGTTCTATGGTAATTACACCATCTGATCATCCCTTGTTTCCTAATTTGCCAGTGGTGTTGTTTCCCGGTAATGTCGGTAATGCTGATGCTTTGGGGATTGTTTATCAACGATTGATAGGGAATAGGGAATAGGTTTAATTATTACCAATTACCAATTACCAATTACCCATCACCAAACTTTTATGAAAATCTTAAATGTTAGTGTATTTTGGCTAGTGTTGCATGAATTTTGATTCTGCTAAACCTGATGAAATAAAGTCTGAATTTCCTAAATCAGAATCAATTTCTGATCAGGTTAATCAAGAGGTAAATAATTCTCTTTCTGTCGAAAATAATAATGTAGATTCTGGTAAATATGAGGAAATAAAGGCTGAATTTTCTAAATCAGAATCTATTTTTCATCAAGTTAATCAAGAGGTAAATAATTCTCATGTGGACGATATAAATAGGGATTTTGCTGATCATAAAGTAGAATCTGATCCTGTTATTCCTAATTCAGAGTTAAGTTCCGTAATTGCTTTTTTAAAGGGTAATGCTGCTGCTGAAAATCCAGAATTTAATATTCCTAATGGGGGGGAATCTGGTTCTATTTTAGCTGAGTTACCAAGTGCTGATTTAGAATTAATAGAACAAAAGATAGATCATAATATTCAAGTTCAGTTAAAAACTGAAGGAGAGCGACTATTATTAATTTTGCCCACCGAGTTGCAAGTACCGGCATCAGAATTTAATTGGGGGGAAATTTGGCAACAAATGAAACAGCGTCTTAATGCGGGCGATCGCTTACGGAAACCCAATACAGCCCTGCATCTAGTAGCACAAGATAGATTGTTAGATAACAGACAATTGCAAGATTTGGCAGAAACTTTAAATACATACCAAATTCAACTAAAATCTGTAGCTACCAGTCGGAGACAAACAGCGATCGCAGCTTGTACATTGGGTTATTCCGTAGAACAAATCCAACTCCAAACATCCCCCCTCACATCTAATATTCAACCGACTCCCAGCGCCCTAGCAGATGCCCTCTATCTGCAAATGACAGTCAGATCAGGTGTAGAAATTCGTCATCCTGGCACAGTCATCATCTTGGGAGATATCAATCCCAGTGGTATCGTCATTGCCGAAGGAGATATTCTCATTTGGGGACGATTGCGGGGAGTTGCCCATGCTGGTGCCGGTGGGAATCGGGAATCGTTGATCATGGCCTTGCAAATGGAACCAACCCAATTGCGAATCGCTGATGCTGTTGCTAGATCCCCAGAAAAAACCCTCACCACCTTCTTTCCTGAAGTTGCACATATTACACCTGAAGGTATTCGCATTGTTAAAGCCGCTGATTTTTCCCGCAGTCAATTAAGTAGTCGAACCCAATTAGTTACACAAAATCTGATCTAAAATTCTTGCTTAAGTTAAGAATCTACAGCAGCTTTCAACAGTCAGCAGTAAAACCCTTTTGGTGCAAGGCTTAATTAATATTCGTACCTCATTTACCTGCTACTGTATATGTAATTAATTTCTGTTAGGTTACTAAATTAGAATCAATCAATAGCAATAAAAATATTTTATTGTTGTTCCCTAAACTTTCATAAAGCATTATCATGACTCGCATTATTGTCATTACCTCCGGTAAAGGGGGAGTCGGTAAAACCACAGTTTCAGCTAATTTAGGGATGGCTTTAGCCAAAATAGGCAAACAAGTAGCCTTAATTGATGCCGATTTTGGGCTGAGAAATTTAGATTTACTTCTAGGACTAGAAAATCGCATTGTTTATACAGCGGTGGAAGTCTTAGCTAGGGAGTGTCGTTTAGAACAAGCTTTAGTTAAAGACAAACGCCAACCTAATTTGGTACTCCTCCCAGCTACCCAACATCGCAATAAAGAATCCGTCACACCTGACCAAATGAAATTACTGGTAAATGCCCTAGCGCAAAAATATGAATATGTGATGATTGACTGCCCCGCAGGAATTGAAATGGGGTTTAAAAATGCGACTGCACCAGCCAAAGAAGCCCTAATTGTCACCACTCCTGAAATTTCCGCCGTCCGTGATGCTGACCGGGTAGTAGGATTACTCGAAGCCCAAGGTGTCAAAAAGATTAACTTAATAGTTAACAGGATTAGACCGGCAATGGTACAGGCAAATGATATGATGTCTGTACAAGATGTTCAGGAACTTCTAGCCATCCCCATAATTGGAGTGATCCCCGACGATGAGCGGGTGATTGTCTCTACCAATCGTGGCGAACCTTTAGTATTATCAGACACACCCTCTTTAGCTGCGATCGCTTTTGAGAACATTGCTCGGAGATTGGAAGGGGAAACTGTCGAATTTCTGGAGCTTGACTCATCTAACAAAAACATCTTCTCCCGGTTGAGAAAGATGTTGTGGTCAAAGATTGTTTAATTTACTTGCCAGTGTTTCTGCCTTACACATACCCGCAATGATTCTTGAAATTTTAGAAAAATTTTTCGTTCGTAGTCCCGATAATAGCCGCGATGACGTTAAACGTCGTTTGCAAGTGGTAATCTCCCATGACCGTGCGGACTTAGACCCCCAAACTTTAGAAAAAATGCGTCAGGAAATCCTGGAAATCGTTTGTCGCTATGTCGAAATAGAAACAGACGGTTTGGAATTTTCCCTAGAAAGCAGCCAACGAACAACGGCTTTAATTGCTAATTTACCAATCCGTAGGGTTAAAGAAAGCCTAGATGAAACAGTTCTAGAAAGTCGTGATATCTTACTGTAGGGGCGCAGGCCCTGCGCCCTGAATTGTCTGGAATTGGATAGTAAAAGGCGAATGGGGGCATTAATTAATTTGACCACCTTCCCATGACTTGACCAATTACCGCCAATTCTAACATTAGTTTATCAAACAGGTCTGGGGTTAAAGATTGGGGTCCATCCGATAAAGCTTTAGCTGGGTTGGGGTGTACTTCTATCATTAATGAATCCGTACCCGCTGCGATCGCCGCCATCGCCATAGAAGGGACAAACTCAGACCACCCCACACCATGACTAGGATCAATCATAATCGGTAAATGCGTTAGTTTCCGCAAAACTGGCACAACCGATAAATCCAGAGTATTGCGAGTATACTGACGGTCAAAAGTTCTAATTCCCCGTTCACACAAAATTACATTCGGATTACCCGCCGCTAAAATATACTCCGCCGCCATTAACCAATCTTCAATAGTCGCCGCCATACCGCGTTTTAACAGCACTGGTTTGGGTTGCGCTCCCACTTTCTTCAGCATAGAGAAATTCTGCATATTTCTCGCCCCCACCTGAATCACATCAGCGACTTCGCCAATTTTCTCCAAGTCTTCCGTATCCATTACTTCGGTAATAATCCCCAGTCCGCTGACCTTCCGGGCTGTAGCTAACAATTCCAAAGCACTTTCACCATGACCTTGAAAAGCATAGGGTGACGTGCGGGGTTTATATGCACCACCTCGTAAAAACTTAGCCCCCGCCGCTTTTACCCGCAGAGCCGTTTCTACAATCATCTCTTCATTTTCCACAGAACAGGGTCCAGCGACAACTACCAAAGGATGATGTTCACCAAACACCACATCACCTTGAGGAGTATTCACCACCACCTCAGAGGCTTGTCCGTGACGGAACTGACGACTAGCTCGTTTGTAGGGTACTTCCACTCGTAATACTTGCTCAATCCATTGGCTTAATTCTTGAATGCGGGGGGGATCTAAATCCGCAGTTTCCCCAACTAAAGCAATGACTACTTTATGTTGACCAATAATCTTTTCTGGTGTCAGTCCCCAGCTAGATAGTTCTGTAGCAATCCGATTTATTTCTTCCTGTGGGGAACCAACTTTCATGACGATAATCATTTATGAGTTCCTTTTTAAGTAAATTTTTGATTAACTAACTTTAGATTAACAAGGAAAACTCATGAAAAAAAATGTAGCGTTAGGTACTTTTTCTTCAACAGGGAGTAATTGGTGCTTTTAATTTTACTAGAAAAATTAAAATCTATGTCTTTGTAAAAGGTTTTGTGCATAATTAAACATATATCTATAGTTATTATTTTATCAATGGACTGACAGGATGATGATTGTCAGAATCAGGATTTACAGGATTTAAGGATTTACAGGATGAGGATTTTGAGAAACCCCCGATTTCCTCATGATAGAAGAAGTCAGGGATATAATATCATTAATTTTCCTGTAATTCTGCATCAATTAACTTTTGAAATTCTTCCAAAGAATTAACACTAATACTCGATAAAAGTAGATTTTCTAGAATCGTCATATCCTCAATTTTTTTGAGAGAATCACTCATCAATTCTGGAACAGAATCAAATCTATTAGCGAGAATTTTGATAATATTGTTTTGGCAGTTTTCTCTAGCACCTAATTGTTTACCTTTTGCTTCACCTCTTTCTTGAGCCATTTCTTCAATAGTGCTTAGGAAAGGCATATTTAACTCCTTTTCATGCTGTTCTAATTTATCGTTGAACTCTGTTTGTAATGGTGGTGGTAAGGTCATCATTTTATCAATGAACTTAATTAAGTTGATAATATCAAATCTAGTTAAGCCCTTTTGATATAATGGTCTGACTATGTTCCATTTCCATTGTTCTCGTTCGGTTAAATTCCTAGTCGTGGCTTTGGTTTTTAGATGTGCCATAACCATTATAGCAAATAAATTGTTACTTGTGGTTAGGTCTTCCCATTGATAGTCTAGCAGTTTCACAATGCTGAATTGCATTTTTACTAAACTATCATCTAATCCATATTCATAACTATTTGGTCGCCATTTTTTATCTTCATCTCCTAATATGGCTAAACTGATGACTGGTTTATGAAATAAATCAAAGGAACGATAGTTATAGATGTACATTCTTTGCGTAAATTCTTTATCATATTGACTTTGTACTTCTATATGGATCAAAATCCAGATGATTTCATTGTTTAATAACCAAACTTGAAACAATTTATCGGCATAACGTTTTTTAGTTTGACTAGATGCGGTGATTTGTTCTAGTTCTTTATCTAATGATATTGGTGTTTTACTCCAATCAATTTTTTGGTGGAGGTTGGGGTAAAAGAATTGGATGAATAATTCAAAATATTCTCCTATTGCTTCTTTCCATGTTTGATCATAATTGGCGGTTGTTTCTGTCATTTTTTTTGTCAGAATCAGGATGTCCAGGATTTAAGGATTTACAGGATGAGAATTTTTAGATGATAGAAATTTCTTGATAATCACCCAATTCAGTTGTATTGATGACAGCACAAATTTTATCAACTTGTGTCCGAATTTTTGGCCATGAAGTTGACAGTAAAACCACAATTGCTATTTGACGTTCGCTCAAATTCTGTTGATAACGCAAATTCTGATCTGTTGTTATGAGTATTTGATATCCTTGAGATTCAGCAGCTTTTAATAAATCTCCATTTGATAAATTAGACCATCCTTCTTCATAAGCTGTTCTTACAGAATGGTCTGTTAAATATTTTCGTAGTGGCACAGGAGTTCCTTGATCAAAAAGAATTTTCATTTCTAATTATATCTAAGCAGCTAATTTTTGAAGCTCATAATTAAGTACAGCTTCAACTTGCGATCTTTGCACAGGTGGAAACCATTCCAAAAATTCATCTACTGTTGCACCATCGCGCAAATTTTCAAATAATGCAGCAACGGGAACTCTTGTTCCTCGAAATACCCATGCACCACTTACTTTATCAGGTTGTCTTTCTATTGCATCTAAAGTTTCCCATCCTTTCATGACTGATTCCTCCTTGGTAAATGGAAAAGTTACACTTGGATTAATTATAAAGTATTAATTGTCTGAATCAGGATTTTCAGGATTTAAGGATTTTCAGGATGTGATTGTCAAATGTTCCCTCAGTAAATTAGACTATATTCTAGTCGGTTTTAACCGACTTTAGCTTTAAGACAGGGAATTTATTCCCTAGATTCCTGGTTAGGATTTACAGAATAATGATTTTTGTCTGATAGCGTGGCGCAAGCCATATCAGGATATCCAGGATTTAATGATGTACAGCAATGACACAGACACGAATTGTAGTATCTTTATAGGAGCAAGACTATTTACTCTAGATTCATTGCTGACAAGTTAAGCAATAGATGAACTTTAAATTTAAAAAATAAACCATGATGAATAGTAATGATATCCAATCTTTAATTAGCAAGGCTGACGATTTACTGAAGAATCGGGACAGTAAACAAGCTATTGTCGTTATTCAACAAGTTTTAGAAATTGAACCAGATAATATTGAAGCTTTGAAAATTTATGCTCAGTCTCTAGTAAAACTTAATAAAGTAGAAGAAGCATTAACAATTTTTGAAAAAGCTTTGCGAATTGAACCAAATAATCTTAGTGTTTTGAGAAACTATGGTAGAGCTTGTGTAAAACTAAAGCAGTATGAAAAAGCCATTGATATTTTTAAAAAAACTTTGGAGATTGATCCTGATAATGCTTACACTTTAACTAGTTATGGTCAGGCATTAACAAAATGTGAAAATCATGAAAAAGCCATTGATATTTTTGAACGCTCATTACAAATTAAATCGGATAATGAAGTAACTTTAAATGGCTATGGAGAAGTATTAACAAAATTGGGAAATCATAAAAAAGCCATTGAAATGTTTGAAAAATCCTTAAAAATTAAACCTGATAACGCTTACACTTTAAATAGCTATAGAACAAGTTTATTACAAAGTAGGCAGTATGAAAAATCTTTTGAAATTTTTGAGCGTTTATTAGAAATTGAACCTGATAATATCATAACTTTAAATAGCTATGGTACAGCATTGGTAGAATCAGAAAATTATGAAAAAGCTTTTGAAATTTTTGAGCGTTCATTAGAACTTAAACCTGATAATATCATAACTTTAAATAGCTATGGTACAGCATTGGTAGAGTCAAGAAAATATGATAAGGCATATCAGATTTTTGAACGGGCATTAAAAATTGAACCTGATAATATCATAACTTTAATTAACTATAGAACAAGTTTATTGCAAAACAGGCAGTATGAAAAAGCATTTGAGGTTTTTGAACATTCATTAAAAGTTCAACCTGATGATATAATAGCTTTAACTAGTTATGGTACAGCATTGGCAAAATCAGGAAAATATAATAAGGCTTATGATATTTTTGAACGGGCATTAAAAATTGAACCTGATAATATCATAACTTTAATTAACTATAGAACAAGTTTATTGCAAAACAGGCAGTATGAAAAAGCATTTGAGGTTTTTGAACATTCATTAAAAGTTCAACCTGATGATATAATAGCTTTAACTAGTTATGGTACAGCATTGGCAAAATCGGGAAAATATAATAAGGCTTATGATATTTTTGAACAGGCATTAAAAATTGATCCTACTAATACAATAGTATTAAATAGTTATGGAAAAGCATTAGCAGAATCTGGAAATAATGAAAAAGCGTTTGAGATTCTTGAACGATTTTTACAAATTGAACCTAACAATATAATAACCTTAACTAACTATGGTCAAGCTTTGACAAAATCAGGGAATTATGAAAAAGCTTGTGAGATTTTTGAGCAGTCTTTACAACTTCAACCTAATGATATAAAAACTTTAACTAGCTATGGTCAAACATTGACAGAATCGGGGAATTATGAAAAAGCTTGTGAGATTTTTGAGCAGTCTTTACAACTTCAACCTAATGATATTATTACTATTGATAGATATTCTAAGACTCTAATTAAATATGGAAAAGTATTATTAGATGCTAAAGAATTTGAAAAAGCTTGTGAAATTTTTGAGCGTTTTTTACAAATAAAATCGAATAATTATATATCTTTTATATACGCTAGATGTCTAGAAGAATTGAGTAAATACACAGATGCCATATCTCAACTTCAAGCGATAGATTTTGATAGTCTCCCCCAATATCATATAAATGTTATTCATATTAGCCTAGGAAGACTTTACTACTGTCGTAAATTGTACGAGCAGGGAAATAAATATTTTAACTTAGCAATTGCTAACTCAGATGATAAAGATAAGTCAATATTATCCAGTGCTAGAGGCATCCTCGCTAATAATCCTCATAATGAAACTGCTGTTAAGATGTTGCAACAAATTGCTGAGGAATCCCCACGCTATTATGAAGCATTGGAAATGTTAACGCTTAATTTAAGTCAAGAAGATTATTTTAAAATGGTTAAATCTGATTACCAAAGTGGTGTAAATGACACCGAAATACTAAATCGAGCAATTTATCATAAAATTGCTAATGAAATCAGCATTCTTAAAGGGATTGCTTACCGGATTTTGCGTTTTTCTCAAGCAGAAGATCCCTTACTTACAAGTATTATTAATGATATTGAAGATGTACTGGAAGAAGTTAACCGTCGTCGAGCATTGGAAAAATCTCAAATTTACACTATTGCTAATGATGAATATGAGCAAATTCTAGCAATTATTTCCAAAACTGCTCATGATATTTCTGATGTTGTTAATAATCAGTTAGCAATTATTGAGTCTAAAACTAGACGTGCTATGAGAAAAATTGCTGTTGATAATCCTCACTACAAGCAATTTGATAAATTATTAACACAACTAGAATTTACTCAAATTGCTCTTAATGATCTCAAAGCCATTAATGAAGGTATCAAAATTAAAAATCATCATTTTAAAATCAAAAAAATATTTGAAAAATGGGAAGCTAACCCTCATATTGATAATGCTTCTATTACTCTAGATAGTGAAAATGGTGATTCAGAGTTTAATGGTGATGAAGAGAAGATCAAAAGTATTTTAAATGAATTAGTAGAAAATTCTCTCAAACACAATGCTAACAAACTAGATTTAAACATCTCTATGTCTACACAGGATATTATCAATCCTGCGGGAATTCGTGGCGCTAATATTCCGGGTGAGCAAAAATATCTATTAATTGAGTTTAATGATAATGGTCAAGGAATTCCCCCAGATAAAAAAGATTGGATATTTCAACCTCTAAAAACTACAGCCAGTGAAGGTTATGGTAGCGGTTTGGGATTATTTATCATCCGCAAAACATTAACACAGATGAACGGACACATCCAAGAAACTGGATGGAAAGGAGCTAAATTTAAAATCTATATTCCTTATACAAAAAGCGAAAATAGTTAATTTTGTGGCGTTGCTGATTTTAGGGATGAAAATGATTTTCCATAAATCCAAAACCCCTGTAGAGACGTTCCATGGAACGTCTCTACACTCAAACCCACATTCCGCACTTATGCAACGCCAATTTCGTTAAGTTTGATATCAGTCTCACTATAGGGTTATAGTAGAAAATAGTATAATTTAGTTTATGTCCTTTTTTCAAGCAATCAAAGTCATAGAATTATGCAGACTGAAAATATTCATTTGCTACTGGTAGAAGATAATCCTCGTTACCTCAATGAACTTGTAGATTGGTTAAATGATTACGGTTATCGTCATATTGAGACGGCTTCTAGTGTAGTTCAAGCAACAGAAAAGTTATGTGATCCTTTTGATGTCATAATTTCTGATATGCGAATGGAGCAAGATAACAGTGGATTTGCAATTGTGGAAGAGGTAAAAGCACGTAATCTTTCATCAGTAGTGATTATCCTCACTGCTAACGACACCGTGATAGATTGCCGGAAGGCGTTTAAATTGGGAGCGTGGGACTATATTTCTAAAAATATGGGGGGTAATGTTTTTGATGCTCTCCACGATTCTATCCAAGAAGCCATTACCTATTTTAATCGCTGGGGTAATGTCCACAATGAACAGTGGATAACTGAAAATCTGGAAATTTTAAAAAAAGAGTATTGGGGTAAATATATTGCAGTCATTAATAAAACTGTAATTGAAATAGCAGATAATGAAGATACTCTTAACAAATTACTTGAGGAACGAAAATTAAGACGATTTTTAACTACAATTAGAAAAATAGGCGATTTACAACCAATTTCTCAACTTATAAAATTACCAGAAAGTCCGACATTAGAATATAAAAGCACTTTGCAATGGGATGTTAGACAAAATCGTAAAAATGAGGATTTGAGATTTAGTGTCCTCAAAACTATTGCTGCTTTTCTCAATTCTGAAGGAGGAACGCTAATTATTGGAGTTGAAGATGATGGTAATATTTTTGGTTTAGAGCAAGATTTGGCTACACTTTCCAAAGGTTCTCTAGATCAATTTGAGCAGACAATTGTACATCTAATTTGTGATTGCATCGGTGCTGGCTTTATGTCATTAGTTACAGTTAGATTTGAGACAATAGACAGTAAAACAGTCTGTGCAATTGATGTCAGAAAATCAGATGAAATCGTGTTAATGAAAGGTAAAGATAAAAAATATAAATCAGAACTCTACATTCGCGCTGGTAACACTTCTAAGCCTCTTATTGATACTCCAGAAATAGTAGAATTTTGTCTAAAACGGAGTAAACCGTCAGGAGAAAGTTATTAGATCAAGCCAATACGGATAAAAAAACACAAATATGAATTACACTCTGTTTTTCCTAGTGCTGATATCATAGGTGATTTAAGAGTGTTTAATATTGGTGGTAATAAATATCGGTTGATTACGTTTTCATGTAAACATTAAAGTATTTCTGAATTAGTATCCAAGTTATTAGTCCAAGAAATAAACTTTGCTAATTGTTTAACCATTTCAATGGATCAAAAATATCTGTTGTTAAATATATAAATAAAAATGTAGCGCCAGGTACTTTTTGCTGAATATTGGGTATAAACTAGAAAAATACAGTCTTTTAAACTTGAAGTTAAAGTGATAAAAATTCAACTTCAACACTCATTTTCCAAATTACCCCACATTACAGTTATTACCTGGACGCTGCTGGTTACCCATTACCCATTACCCATTATCTTCTAACCTGTAAACACTTCTGCGGGTAAGCGATTAAAGGCAAGACGCTCATTTTGAATATCTACAAAAATGGTATCACCGTCGCTAAAATCACCGCGTAATATGGCTTTGGCTATTTGGGTTTCTAGTTCTCGCTGAATTGCTCTTTTTAATGGTCTTGCACCAAAAACGGGATCGTATCCTACTTCGGCTAAAAAGTCAAGGGCAGGACTGGATAATTTCAAAGATATTTTCCGGTCAGTCAATCTTTCTCTAAGTCGCTCTACCTGTAACTGGACAATATTCCGCAATTCGGATTTTTGTAAACTGTGGAAAATGATCAATTCATCCAGACGGTTTAAGAATTCTGGACGGAAACTATTTCGCATTGCTTCCATCACCCGATTACGCATTTCATCGTAACGACTATCATCTCCAGATATATCCAGGATATATTGAGAACCGATGTTACTGGTCATGATGATGATACTATTTTTAAAGTCTACTGTGCGACCTTGGGCATCTGTCACCCGACCATCATCAAGGATTTGCAGGAAAATATTAAATACGTCGGGGTGGGCTTTTTCGATTTCGTCGAATAAAATTACCGCGTAGGGACGACGACGAATGGCTTCGGTTAATTGTCCTCCTTCTTCATAACCGACGTAACCGGGAGGCGCACCGATTAGTCGAGAAACATTATGCTTATCCATATATTCGGACATATCAATCCGCACCAAAGCTTCTTCGGTATCAAACATATAAGCAGCTAAGGCTTTCGCCAGTTCGGTTTTACCGACACCTGTTGGACCAAGGAAGACAAAACTAGCGATGGGACGGTTGGGGTCAGAAAGTCCAGCGCGAGAGCGTTGAATGGCATCAGCTACAGCGGTGACGGCTTCTTGTTGACCGATTACCCGGTGATGTAATTCATCTTCTAAATGCAGGAGTTTTTCTTTTTCTGATTCCACTAATTTATTTAGAGGAATGCCTGTCCATTTAGAAATAATTTCGGCAATATCGGCTTCTGTAACTTCTTCGCGTAATAGTGATTTTCCGGTTTTTTGAGTTTGAGCAAGTTCTGTTTCTACGGCTTGTAATTGCCGATGTAGGTCTGTTAGTTTGCCATATTTTAATTCCGCAGCCCGGTTAAGATCATAGTCTCTTTCGGTTTGTTGAATTTCTAAATTAACTCGGTCAATTTCTTCTTTAATTGATTGAATTTTGGTGATAATCCCTTTTTCCGATTGCCATTGTGTGCTAAGAGTTCTTTGTTCTTCTTTGAGGTCAGCGAGTTCTTTTTCTAATCTTTCTAACCGTTCACGGGAAGCAGGATCACTTTCTTTTTGTAAAGAGAGTTTTTCCATTTCTAATTGGAGAATTTTCCGGTCTATTTCGTCCAGTTCTTCGGGTTTGGAGGTAATCTCCATTTTCAATCTAGCAGCGGCTTCATCTACTAAATCAATGGCTTTGTCGGGGAGAAAGCGATCGCTAATATAACGATTTGATAAAGTGGCAGCAGCGACGAGAGAACTATCGGAAATTCTTACCCCATGATGGACTTCATAACGTTCTTTCAAGCCGCGTAAGATGGAAATTGTATCTTGAACGTTGGGCTGATCTACATAAACTTGTTGAAAGCGTCTTTCCAACGCGGCATCTTTTTCCAAATATTTGCGATATTCATCTAAAGTTGTCGCCCCAATACAGCGTAATTCACCCCGTGCTAACATTGGTTTCAACAAATTTCCGGCATCCATAGCCCCTTGACTTGCACCTGCACCGACAACGGTATGAATTTCATCAATAAATAAGACAATATTGCCACCAGATTCGGTGACTTCTTTTAATACGGCTTTGAGACGTTCTTCAAATTCACCTCGGAATTTTGCTCCTGCAATTAAAGCCCCCATATCTAAACTAATCAGTTTACGATCTTTGAGAGATTGGGGAACATCACCCGCCACAATACGCTGTGCTAAACCTTCTGCGATCGCAGTTTTCCCGACTCCAGGTTCACCAATTAAAACCGGGTTATTTTTGGTTCTACGGGAGAGAATTTGCACCGTCCGGCGAATTTCATCATCACGACCGATTACGGGGTCTAATTGACCTTTGCGAGCGGCTTCTGTGAGATCACGTCCGTATTTTTCTAATGATTGATATTTACCTTCTGGATTTTGGTCAGTCACTTTTTGTTTCCCCCGAATTTCTTTAATAATATTTTTGAGTTTGTTTTCATCTAAACTAAATTCTTGTAGTAAACTTTTGCCAAACCGGTCATCTTTGGCGTAACCTAACAGTAAATGTTCAATAGAAATAAATTCGTCTTTAAATTCTTGACGATATTTTTCTGCCCGATCTAATAATGTATCTAAACTGCGTCCTAAATAAACAGAAGCACTAGTCCCTGATACCTTGGGTTGACGTTGGATAAATTGCTCGGTGCGATCTCGAACTTTTTGGAGATTTGTACCAGCTTTGGTGAAAATGGCACTGGCCAGTCCTTCCTGTTCCAGCAACCCTTTCATCAGGTGTTCGCTTTCTAGCTGCTGCTGCTGATATTGTTTAGCGACATCGGGTGTATGGGCTATAGCTTCCCAGGCTTTTTCTGTAAATTGATCAGGGTTAGTCGGCTGCATAAGCTTTTAGAATAACAAACTACTGTTTAATAAGATCATTGTAAAAATATCTGGGCTAATAGCTAGATCGGTCTTCACGTCTTGAAAATGTAGTATTATTGCCCAATGTTGCTTAACTGTCTTTGATACTCTAAACATAAGTTTTTTAAATACGATTTTTAGCAAAATAGTCCATTCTCAATAAACAGGGGGTAATTCTCAGAGTTATTGAGAATATTGTCAATAATTTCACGAAGTTTTAACTTTCTAGCAATTGATTATTGACATAGTTCCAGTTTCTGCTATATTGGAGTTATACTTGAACGGCATTGTTGTGTAAAGTCCGAATTATCAACGTTTTTCTTGAGCCAAGCGCAAAGACATAAATAAAACCGCAAATATATTTTGTATAGGAATCATTAACTTTGAATTAGACTGTTAAGAAAGCGCAGTCAAAGTAGTGATATGGCAATTCAGTCAACAGCAGGAATTTTATTTCAAACTGCTTATGAAAGTCGTTACACTTGGGATGAAAACTTTCCTGGTTATAGTGCCGATGTGCAACTGCTACAGGAAGGTGAAGTTTATACTGGGAAGATTCAGATTGATCGTAACTTGAATGTAGAAATTACGGGAGTTACAGATAAACAAATAGAAGCAGGAATTGATATTCAGTTACAGGAAATAGTTACCCGCTGTCAAAGCAGCGATTTTCACAGTTTTTACGGTCAACATGAATTTAGTTTGGGTGAAATAGCAGAAACAGTTTTTGTTAAAGGTGAAAATACTGATTCTCACTATCAAATCCGTAACCAAAAAATATATCAGGAAATTCGGGTTATGGGTCGGATGTCGTTGGAGATTAATTCTGAGCAATTCCTAGATACAGACTCCGGTTATATCCCTTCTGCTTATGATGTGGTTTTTCGCAATTCGCAAACAGGCAATGTTAATAGCATCCTCCAATTTACGGATACATATCAAAAGTTTGGTAATTATTACATTTTAACAAAGCAGGTGGTGGCAGAATATGAAAATGGGAAAACTGAAACTCCTCAATCAATTACCGAGTTTGTTTATTCTCATATAAAGCTCCTGGAGTAAGCAGCGGCTAAAAAGTCAAGGGCAGGACTGGATAATTTCAAAGATATTTT
>NZ_VIKX01000063.1 GCF_009711935.1 Dolichospermum sp. UHCC 0259
GTAAAGGATTCACAGAATTAACACACTAGAGTCAACCTACTCGTGATTCTGATTAATTACAACTTTGTATGAATTTAAATAGCCCGTCTGCCAATTCTTCCGATACATATTCCCAGCGTTTGGCAGACATCGTGGGAACACTGATCGCTCTGATCACTCTCACTTTACCAGTATTTATCATTGCCCACTATTCTTCTGTTAATGTTGAAAACAACCAACCATCCTTAACTTACAATCTATCTATTCGCGGAGATTAAAATATACAGCAGAATTTAAGACTGACAGTAGAGGATTAGGGGCAGGGAGTTTTCTTCTTTGCCTTTTTTGTTGGTCATTTGTGAAATTTACCAGTATTTTAGAAGGAATATTGGGGAAGAGATCCACAATGCCTTAAAATCTTACACTGGGAGCGAAAATGGCTGCTACCGCTGATTCACTTTTAGTAAAGGAGTTTTATTGTGGATTTATCTTTGATTCCTGCCCAACCAAAGCCAGGTGTGATTAATGTTCTGATTGAAATTGCTGGTGGGAGTAAAAATAAATACGAATACGATAAGGATTTACAAGCATTTGCCCTAGATCGGGTTCTTTATTCTTCAGTTAAGTATCCTTATGATTATGGTTTTATCCCCAATACCTTGGCTGATGACGGCGATCCGTTAGATGGTATGGTGATAATGGATGAGCCAACATTTCCTGGCTGCGTTATTGCCGCTAGACCAGTTGGTTATTTGGAAATGATTGATGGTGGCGATCGCGATGAAAAAATTCTTTGTGTTCCCGATAAAGATCCGCGCTATGCTCATGTAAAGTCCCTTAAAGACATAGCCCCTCATAAACTGGAAGAAATTGCCGAATTTTTCCGTAGTTATAAAAATTTGGAAAAAAAGGTGACACAAATTCTCGGTTGGCAGGATGTTGATAAGGTAGCCCCCTTGGTAGAAAAGTTCATTCAAGCAGCTAAAGCTAAAGCATAATAGATTATGGGTGATGGTAATGTGAATTACTCATTACCCACTAAACCAATAATTGTGGAATAATCAGTAACAACCTACTGATCTGATCCCCGAATCTCTCACTGGTTGCAAAAAAAAATTTAAAATCAAATGCAGCGCACTCTCTTATCAGCAAAAATTCATAACTGTACACTCACAGCGGCAAATATTAATTATGTGGGCAGTATCAGCATTGACGAGGTTCTCTTGACAAAAGCTGGTATATTTCCTTATGAGCAAGTACAAGTAGTGAATATTGCTAATGGTGAGCGTTTTATTACTTATGCCATATCGGCTCCAGCTAATTCGGGAGCTATTGAACTGAATGGAGCGGCCGCACGTTTAGGCGTAGTTGGCGATCGCTTGATTATAATGGCTTACGGGCAGTTTACTATAGAAGAGTTAAAATGTTACTCTCCTACTGTTGTAATTGTGGGTGAAAAAAACCAGTTATTAGAAGTGCGACATTATGATGATCTGCTTAGTAAGCTCTAATTTTCAAGAAAATGTCAAATTTTGAGTGGTCCGATTCTCAAATTTATCCCCCCGAACAGCTAAGTCCCATCCTGGCTAATCAGTCTGAGCTATTTCAGGTCAGATTCTGGGGTGTACGTGGTTTGATTCCTACTCCTAGCACCCATAACATTCGCTATGGTGGTAATACTGGCTGTGTGGAAATGTATGTAGCCGGAAAACGCTTAATTTTTGATGGAGGGACTGGTTTACGCATTTTGGGCGGAAATTGGCAAGAACTAGAGCAAGCTATCGAGGCACATTTATTTTTTACAAATTCTCAATCTAATCGCATCCAGGGCTTTCCTTTTTTTGCTCCAGCATTTATCACCAATAATTGTTTTCATGTTTATGGAACGGCGGCATCTAATGGTGCGTCCATTAAGCAATGTATATGTGACCAAATGCTTCAACCTCACTTTCCTTATCCTTTACAAGTGATGAAGTCAGTATTGAAGTTTTATAATTTGATGCCAGATCAATTAATTGAGTTAAATGATGTCAATATTCAAACAACATTAATTAATAAAAATCAGCGCTCAATTGGCTATCGCGTAACCTGGGGGGGATACAACGTTGCCTATGCTGCGGATTTACATAAACTTATTACTTCGGAAGAGGAAACACGAATTTTAAAACTTATTCAAGATGCTGATTTATGGATTACTAATGCCATTTATGCTCCGCCAACGGATCATAGACATGAAATGAGTGAATCCTTTTGGGAACTAGCCGTAAATATGGCTCAGAAGGCTGGAGTAAAACGTTTAGTTATCTCCTACCATCATCCTGATGATGATGATGATTTGCTTGATCATGTTCAAACTGAAATTCAATCATTCTTCCCTAAAGCATTACTAGCCCGTGAGGGACTTGTTTTAAGTATTAATTAGGAGTCAGGAGTCAGGAGTCAGGAGTCAGGATTTAGAAGAAAGAAGGAAGAAGGAAGAAGGATTTAGAAGAAAGAACGAACGAAGAACGAAGAAAGAATTGGTCGTAAATTTAACTCAGCAACATTTTAATTTGGTGCAGTTTAGCAGCTAATATACCACTGGTAATTAATTCGGCGGCTTTGTTTATACCAGCTTGTATATCTGGACAAATTTCACTGCGCCATAGGTAAAAACCACCATTCCAGAGGGCTGTTTGCATTAATTCACTGGCTTTTCCCGTCAAAACCCCTTGCATATCTTTAATTAGTTCTTCTGTAGTAGTTAGAGGAACATTTTTAGTAGTAAAGCCATATTCACGGGGTGAAAGTTGTAGACGGGTTAATATTGCTGGATTTGATGAAGATAAACCGATGATAGCTGTGCGATCGCGCGGTAAGTCGCAACTACCTTCTAAACCTTTAACAAAAGTATATTTTGTGATTCCACGTAATCCTAAAGCCGCTTGAAACATTGCTTCCGTGGGTGGATGAACAAAACCGGCAATAATATGAGCTTCCCCAGCATAAGGACACCAAATTAACTCCATTGTTGCTAACGGTGGACGTTTCCCCAATTGATCACGATATTCCCACAAAGTTTGATTTAAAGGAAAATGCTTGGGTGTGTAAATAAAGCCGATTCCTGTTTCTTCAAAAATCCGCTGGGTTTGTTCCAGTGATAAACCAGTCCAATCTATTCCTAAACCTTGCCAAATTTCAATTAAAGGCAAACCATATTTGGTGGGTAAGCGATAGCTTCGCTCGCCAGAGGCACCGCCCCCGTGCATAATTACAGGTTGTCCCGCAGCAGCTAATAATAGAGCCGTAATGATATTAATGGGTGCGGTGCGAGTTCTGCCATCATAGGGTATACCTAAAACAATGACAGGTTGGGCTATTGCCGACAATTTGGGACCAAATTCATGGTAAGTATCTAACATCCCGGCTAACTCTTCACCCGTAGGACGTTTAATCCGATGAGCAATTAAAAACGCGCCAATTTGTGCTGGTGTCGCTTCAGCCAATAACATCATTTTTGTCGCGGTAGCCGCTTCAGCACGGGTTAAATTATCTGATGTGTGACTTCCACTACCTACTTTTTGAATAAATTCTCGAAATTTATTAGTCATTTGTTAGTTGTCAGTTGTCATTTGTCAGTTGAAAAAGGCAATTTTAAAAGGACAGTGCTGTGTAGACTCAAATTGATCATCAAACTCCTTCCACAATTCTCTTTTACTTCTGACTCTTGCTAGAATTTTCAGGAATATTATCCTTGACAAGTTGCCAAAAATATTGTATGGGAGGAATGTGAAGGCGATCTTGAGTTGTTACCATGACTACCTGACGAGTTAGAGGGGAATTATTGCCTAAATTATTATTGTCGTATAGGGGACGAACTGCCAGGGTGGGGTCATATCTGGCTTCTATGAGTGCTGACTGGGGAAGTAAGGCAATGAGTTCTCCTTGACGAACTACTCCCCGAAAAGCATCGAGGGTGTTTACTTCTAAAGCTGTTTTAAGTGTAGTTTTCATCTGTTCAAATTTATCTTGAATCAGACGTTGCATTCCATAACCATCCTTAAATACTACTTGAGGATAACGAATTAACTCTAACCAGGGGATAGATTCATATTCAGCTAGGGGATGATTGGCTGCGGTGAGGACTTCTATGGGTTCTTCGTATAGGAATTCTATCGCCATTTCCTTGCCTGTGATCAGAAAGCGATTGTGCATGACAATTGCTAAATCTACCAAACCATCTTTGAGGACTTTCAGAGAGCGATCGCTTCCTAATGATGTGACTCGCAATTGGACATCTGGATAATGATGGCAAAACTTTTGTAACACTGGTGGCAAGTAAGAACCACAAACTGAGTGTATCGCTGCAATACATAGTTCTGGTTGCTTTCCTCCGATTAAATCTGTCAATTCCTGTGTAGCAAAGTCCCATTCCTGGCAGATTTTATGCACACGAGGAAGTAACCGTTCACCCCCTAACGTTAATTTGGCATGGGAGGTTCTATGAAATAGTTCTATCCCTAAATTTGCTTCTAATGCCTGAATTTGCCTACTAATAGTTGATTGAGTCACACCACATTGTTTTGCTGCTTGTTGAAAGCTGCCAGTTTGAACAATCGCCAAAAAGGCTTGCAACTGCTCTAGACGCATTTTGATTTAACCTAAGTATAAAATTATAGCTCTTATTAATTTAGCGGGTTATCTGTATAATTTTAATTTAATTTAATTAGTTGTCCAGTATTTAATTTACATAATCACATTAGCAAAAATACTTGCGAATACTGAATTGATGCGTTGTATAGCAATTTATATAGCAGGGAACAGGGAATTGGTCATTAGTCATTGGTCATTAGTCATTGGTTAATTTTCTCCTCTGCTCCTCTGCTCCTCTGCTCCCCTGCTTCTCTGCTCCTCTGCTCCTCTGCTCCTCTGCTCCCCTGCCCCCTGCCCCCCTCAGAAGGCTGGAGTAAA
>NZ_VIKX01000064.1 GCF_009711935.1 Dolichospermum sp. UHCC 0259
TTTTCTCCATAAAAGAGGCGCAAGAGCCTGGATAAGATGGCATTGACCTATTGGCTATTTATTTATTGTCCATCTGGATAATTGACAAGACTTACGCAAAACCTACTACAAATACTGTCATTGCGACGTAAGGAAGCAATTTCAAACCCCACCATTTCGTTAAAATGTATAAGTCCTATAGGTTTTTCATCAGCTTATAAAAGTTCATTCCCCATACCATATTTAGTATGAATAAATGATTTATCAAGAATTATCTCTCTTATCTAGTTTCCATCCATATTTTGTCTTCAATTGTTCCCTTACATACTCCCTAACTACAGGTTGTAAGGTATATTCACCTGCTTTTTGCTCAATCAAAGAACGTGAATCAAGGTTTTCTATTGCTTGCCAAAAATGGCATCTAGAAATATCAGGTAATCTATTTTTGAGATCCGTTATTGTTGTTAGTTCTGAGTTAATTGCCAAATAATACATAATTTGCTGTTCTAATTCTGAAAGACAATTTACTTGCTGCTCTAGTAAAATGTTAATATGATTATTAACTAATAGGGTATTTTCTGCTAGGAATTTTTTAATATCACTATTAAATAAATTAATTATAGTATTAACAACGATTTTGATTTTCAAGGGATTATGTGCATATAAATCGCATAATTCATATTTTTGTGGTTCTGTCCCCAACAATGGTTTTGATTGCAATAAGGAAAAGGCTATTTCTGACGAACCAAGTAATCTTAAACAGCGTACTGAAGATGACCAGTTTTCCATTGCAGTAATTTCACCAGGTTGTATTCGACTGGTGAAAATTAGACAACTTTGATGATTTGTTTCGGCAATTATTTTGATAAAATTACTATATTGAATATCCAGTGTTTTCAAGACTGTTTCTAGGTTATCCAAGATGATGAGACAACGACAGGTACGCAAATAATGGATAACTCGATTGATTTTGGGTTTGCTTTCCTGATGATTGGAAATAAAAGCAAGCATATCAATCATCATCTCATCAAAGGATATAACTGTAGGCAATGAACGCCAAAAAACGTAATCAAATTGATTCTGAATCTGTTGTGCTATTTGGGTAGCTAATGTGGTTTTCCCAACTCCACCCATACCGAATAATCCTACCAAGCGACAACCATCTTCCAAAATCCATGACTGTAGTTGTGTCAGTTCTTGGTTACGTCCATAAAATAAGGGAATATCAATTGCTGTTCCCCAGTCTATAAATTGTTTTTTTTTGAGTATTTACATTTATTCTGGGGGGTGTAGAAATTACTTCAACAGCAGTAGTAGTAATTTCTTGCCAATTCAAATTTAATTTACGACATAACTCTTCAAAATTGGCATAATCAACAGATTTACCAGTGAGGAACTTGCTAACTGTAGTTAAGGACAATCCCGTATCATGAGACAAAGCTTTTTGGTTGGGGTAACCACTTTGTAAAATTGCTACCTTAACTTTATCAATACAGTCATGACGAACTCTCAGTGACCTTGGCATTGATTCTTGTTGGGTATTTTGTTATTTTATGGAAAGTTTATTGCAGTCAATATTAGACATCTCCAGAAATTAAATATGCGTTTTCTTTAACTCTTGTAGAAAAGTTACATGGAACGTCTCTACATTCATACTTGGTTTTTGGTTTCAGCACGGACAAAAATCAAATAGTAGCCCTATAGTTGAATCTATTTGAGCCTAAGTAGGTGAATAGAAAAATTTAAAGGTATGTAACGATATATAAAGTTGTCCCAATGCGAGATTCTGATTGAGTTTCAGCTATTTTACAAAACGCAATATCCCTCGTTTTTATTTTGTTCACCTACTTACCTACTTATTTGACGTATTTCCACGCAAACCAGATTTGTTTCTAAGGATACTAAAATTTAAATTAAACATAACATAACCGCTTCAAAATTATTTTTTATCTATCTAAAGAGATATCTTTTTTGTTTTTACATCCATAAAACGGAATTTGTATGATTAATCAATTATTTCTCTTATTTATCAAAGTCACTATTAAGTCACTATTAAGTCACTTTTTCTCACTACAGAACGCACTTAGCAATGGGATAGGATATTCAGCAATAGTAATTTTTCTTAGTACGGTTTAAAACAATCACGTAAGCAATCTCTCTAATCTATAAGTAGGAATTAACCCTGCTTCCAGAATAAAGATTTTGTTTAGCTTTTGCGGCTCTACCGCTCCCTTTATGATATATTTGGTAAAATATCCCTAAAACCCTGACCGTGATTGGATGTTATGTTTTAATGTTCTCAGAAATAGGCGATTCCTACGGAGCGCTTCGCTATCGCTATTAATTTAGATAAAACCTATATACATCAATGGTTTGGGACATATAAAAGGGATATTTAATCACAAGGGGAGCGGTAGAACCGCCTTTGCTTATCAATCAGAACACTATAATTTTAAGTTAAGGAGTCTGTCATGAATAACTTCAATATTTTACTAAACAATTCATATCAAGTCCTTTTTCCTAATTTAGATAGCATCCTCAATCAAGCGTTACAGAATACATCTCAATATCTCAGTCAATTCCGAGATGATGCAGGGTACACCCAGAAGTTAGAGACTGCCTTTGGTACTGATTTTGATGAGGAAGTTGCTAATCAATTATTTAATACTTTTGCTGAAGATGATTTTAGTGCTGTTCCTACTATTGAGGTTGTAAATAGTAATGATATTAATAGTGCAAATGGAGCTTTTTCTATCACCACAGGTAAGATTTATTTAGCTGCTGAGTTTATCAGCCAAAATGCTGAGAATCTCGATGCTGTTGTGGCTGTGTTGTTGGAAGAAACAGGACATTTTATTGATGCACGGATTAATAAAACAGATGCAACAGGGGATGAGGGTGATATTTTTGCACGGTTGCTACAAGGGAAAAATATAAGTCAGGAAAAGTTGGCGGTTTTACAGGCTGAGGATGATACTGTGACTGTGACTTTGGATGATCAAGAAATTGAGATTGAGCAGGCTATTTCTAATAATATCAATGTTAAGGTTTATATCACTTCAATTACTGTTTCCGAAGAAAATGGAGCTGAGATTAAGTTTAAATATGAAGCCACAATACCCCTTTCCGGTATTGCTGCTAACATTCCAGACATTGATATAAAGTATAATTACTATGTTAGTGCCAATGATGGTTCAACAACAGGAATACAACCGACCGAGCGTACATTTAGACTTAAAAAAGATCAGGAAACTAATACTCTGAATCTGCCAAAAATAGATGGAGAAGATGATAAAATATATGAACCTAAGCAAACCTTCACCTTTGAATTAAAAGAAAGTTCCACGACAACCTCCTCCGCAACCTACAACGTTAAGCTAGATACCAACAATCCTGATCAATATTCTCGTACACTAACCATCGACAATGAACCACTAATCAGCATTGAAAACAATAGTAACTTCACTGAAGGTGGTGGTAATGGCGAATTTATTATTAATTTAGATAAAACTCCACCTCAAAACTTTAACCTTTATTTTCAGGTTGAAGGCACTGCAAAATGGGGTGAAGGTAAAGCTACCAAAAAAGGGTCTGATTATAAACTCATATATCAAGGTTATGACTTAGAAGGAAAAATAATTGATAGCTTTAAAGTAACTTCAAGTCCTAGCGATATTAATACTAATGGCGTTTATAGTATTAGCAATATACCAACAAGTGTCAAACAGATAAAAATTACTGTAGAACAGGTAAATGATGAAGTTTGGGAAGGAAATGAAACTGTAACTATTACCTTACTGGATAATCAGAAAGATTTAGATGCTGAAGGAACTAATAACCTAAATGATGGTTATGGAGTTGATTCTACTAAGGCAACAGCAACAGTAACCATATTTGACAATGAACCCACAGTCACATTAGGGAAAGTCGTTAACCCCACTGAAGGCTTTGGTTTTGGTAGCACTATTGAAGGTTTAGGAGCAGCATTAAACCTCAACAGTAGTAATTCTGTTACAATTCCCAGTAATGATAGCCTAGACCTGAAAAAAACGGGTCAATTTACCCAAGAAGCTTGGATTTTTGCCAATTTAACTGACGATAATCAACATGGGATTTTAGGCTATGAAAACTATCCTAGTATTTGGATTGAAAATCAAACCACAATCAAAGTAGGTATTGATAATAATACATTTTCTGTAGATAATGCTCTTAATCCTAATACTTGGAATCATGTAGCAACTACCTTTGATGGTCAAGAATATAAACTTTATGTCAATGGTGTAGAACTTTATAAAGACACAACTTTCACAAGCACAAATATTTCTGGGACTCAACAATTTACCATTGGTAAAGTTGCTGATAGTGATAACTTTGTCGGTGCTATTGATGAAGTTCGGCTTTGGGATGTGGCACGCACTCAGACAGAAATTCAAAGTTATATGTTAAATTCCCTCAAAGGCAGTGAAGAGGGATTAATTGGTTACTGGCAATTTGAAAAGGATTTTCATGACAAAACTGCTAATGCTAATCATGGTACTGAAACTGCTGTTACTGACCAATTTATTAATAATCCTGCCCCTCAAATTGGCTATGTGGAAGTTAATTTAGATAAGCCCTTTGAAGGTCCACAAGGATTATGGGTAGAATATGATATTACTTCTGATAGTGATGTAGAGCAAAATACAGATTACTTTACCTCACGGACTCGTAGAGTTTCTACCGATATTAATACAGAAAGAAATGGTATTATTATTCCTAAAGGGGAAACCTCAGCCCGAATTTATGTTAGTGCTTTAAATGATGCGATAGTAGAAGGCGATGAAAATATAACCATCACGTTGCGTGAGACTAATTTTGATATTTTTGATGCCAACAAAGATGGAAAGTATGAAATTAGCCAGGAAGAATATGCACCCAGCTTTGAGAATAATCTTAATTTCCCAACCAATAACGATGGTTCTCTTTCTCAAACTGAACGTGATGCCATTGGCTATAACTATAAAGTAGGTACTAATAGTACAGCGACTATCACCATCAAAGATAACCAGGCATATCAAAAAGGACTTATCCTTCTTGATGAATATGGTCAAAGAATTTCAGATAGTAATAAATTAATAGTTGATAAAGACGGTAATGTTACATTCCAAGTCAAATTAACCAGTCAACCTCCCAGTGAAGTAACTCTCAATCTCTCATCCGGTTTAGGAACATTAGACACCACATCTGTAACAATACAATCCAGCGAGTGGGATACTGCTAAATCTGTTACTTTAAGTGGTGTTACTGGAACTAATGTTACTAACGATATTACTGTTAATGTTAATGATCCGAACTATCTCACCACTGGTGTAACTTTCCCCTTCACTAATACTCCATCTGACAAAGTGAGAATTACAGAAGGAAGTGCAGAAGAGGCTATACCTGTAACCCCAGTAGCAACTATCAGTAAATTAAATGATGTTAATGAAGGTGATATACAACCAGGGAGATTTATTATTAATTTAAGTGCGCCGGCTCCGGCTGCTGGGTTGAGTGTTGAGTATCAATTAACAGGAAGTGCAGAAGCAGGAACAGATTACAATTCTATAAATGCCATTAACATCGCTCCTGGAGAAACCAGCGCAGTTCTCCCTATCTATTCCATTAATGATGATATTCTTGAAGGTAATGAACAAGTTACCATAACATTAACGTCAGGATTGGAGCAAACATCAGCTACTCTAAATATTATTGATGATGAAAAAGCAAGGATTCAACTCTCCGATGCTGTTGTTTCTGAATTGTCATTAAGTTTTGGTGGTGGTATTAATGATTATGTAGAAATACCAAAATTCAACAACTTTCCTACAACAGAAATCACATTAGAAGGTTGGTTTAAGAGAACACAAATACAAGGCAGACTCGCACCTTTATTTTCCTATGCGGTAACGGGTGAAGATAACGAGTTACTCCTATTTGAAAATACTGACGGTAAAATTCGATTTGATATTGGTGGTCAAAGAATTGATACAGGCATTACCATCGCAGATGAAGCTTGGCATCATTGGACAGTAACTTGGAGAAGCAGCGATGGTCAAGTATTACTTTATCGTGATGGTGAACAAGTTTTCTCCGGTACTCTTAAGAAAGGATATCAAATCAAAAGCGGGGGTAGTCTTGTCTTAGGACAAGAACAAGATTCCGTAGGTGGTGGTTTTCAAGCCAATCAAACCTATACTGGTTTAATTAAAGAAGTTCGCGTTTGGAATACAATTCGTAGTGCTGAAGAAATAGGGAATAACATCAATCTTCAACTAGAAGGCGATGAAATTGGTTTAGTTAGCTACTACAAAGCTGATGAAGGACAGGGAACAGTATTATTAGATAACACAGCCAATGAAAATAATGGTACTTTGAACAATGGCGTTTCTTGGAGTCCTTCTGAGTACACCTATACAGGAAATTTTGACTCCCTGGTAACTTCTGAACCCTATCCCCGAAGTGGTGATATTCTACAATTGTTTGATGAGGATGGAATCCTGGTTAAAGAAATTCCTATCACCCAGGCAGATATAAATGCAGGTAAGGTAAATATTTCTCCAATCCTTTCATCGTAACTGTTCACACTCCCCCACTAAAAAGGAATTAGGAAGTAACAGGGATAGGAG
>NZ_VIKX01000065.1 GCF_009711935.1 Dolichospermum sp. UHCC 0259
CCTACTTCTACCTACCCTATAAACTCTCGAAAGTGGGGGGAGAGTGAAAAACTACAATCAATCCCCAATAATATTCCCCAACAAAATCCCATCCAAGCAATTAGCTAAAGGGAATTTTACCAATTTACAATTTCTCTATTACCCTGTCTTGTAGACGGGGAATTTTTTTTAATTGGTGGTTAATAATGCTCGAACATGATGTAATTATTGTTGGTGGTGGTTTGGCTGGATGTCGGGCTGCGCTGGAAATTGCCCGGACTGACCCTAGTTTAAAGGTGGCGGTAGTTGCCAAAACTCACCCAATTCGCTCTCATTCGGTGGCTGCTCAAGGTGGGATGGCGGCTTCTTTAAAAAATGTTGATGATACGGATTCTTGGGAAGCTCACGCTTTTGATACTGTTAAGGGTTCTGATTATTTGGCGGATCAAGATGCGGTGGCAATTTTGACTCAGGAAGCGCCGGATGTGGTGATTGATTTGGAACATCTGGGGGTGTTGTTTTCTCGCTTACCTGATGGTCGAATTGCTCAACGGGCTTTTGGTGGCCATTCTCACAACCGGACTTGTTATGCGGCTGATAAAACTGGTCATGCGATTTTACATGAGTTGGTGAATAATTTGCGCCGTTATGGTGTGCAGATTTACGAAGAATGGTATGTCATGCGCCTGATTTTGGAGGATGGTCAGGCTAAGGGTGTGGTGATGTTTCACCTGTTGGATGGGCATATTGAGGTGTTACGGGCGAAGGCTGTGATGTTTGCTACGGGGGGGTATGGTCGGGTTTATAACACGACTTCTAATGATTATGCTTCTACTGGTGATGGTTTGGCGATGACGGCTTTGGCTGGTTTACCTTTGGCAGATATGGAGTTTGTGCAGTTTCATCCTACGGGTTTGTATCCTGTGGGGGTGCTGATTTCCGAAGCTGTGCGCGGTGAAGGGGCATATTTGATTAATGCTGATGGCGATCGCTTTATGGCTAATTACGCCCCCAGTCGCATGGAGTTAGCCCCTCGTGATATTACCTCACGGGCGATCGCTTATGAAATCCGTGCCGGTCGTGGTGTGAATACTGATGGTAGTGCGGGTGGTCCTTTTGTCTATCTGGATTTACGCCATTTGGGTAAGGAAAAAATCATGAGTCGTGTTCCCTTTTGCTGGGAAGAAGCCCATCGTTTGGTCGGTGTAGATGCTGTCACTCAACCGATGCCTGTGCGTCCTACTAATCATTATTGTATGGGTGGGATTCCTGTCAACACCGATGGACAAGTTCGGAGTAATAATGATAGTTTTGTCGAAGGCTTTTTTGCCGCTGGAGAAACTGCTTGTGTGTCTGTTCACGGGGCAAATCGTCTAGGTAGTAACTCCTTATTGGAATGTGTGGTTTATGGGAGAAGGACTGGGGCAGCGATCGCTAATTATGTCCAAAATCGCCAATTACCATCCATCGATGAAACACGCTACATCAACGAAGCCAAACAACAAATACAACTCTTAATAGACCAACCAGGACAGTACAGAATTAATCAAATTCGTCAAGCCTTTCAAGATAATATGACTGAAAATTGTGGCGTTTTCCGCACCGACGAAGTCATGGGTCAGGGATTAGAAAAAATTGCCGAATTACAACAACAATATTCACAAATATATTTAGATGACAAAGGAAAAAGCTGGAATACAGAGTTAGTTGAAGCCTTAGAATTACAAAGTTTAATGGTAGTTGGACAAACCATTTTAACTTCCGCCCTCAATCGCCAAGAAAGTCGCGGCGCACACTTTAGAGAAGACTTTTCCGAAAGAGACGATAATAAGTTCTTACAACACACAATGGCTTATTATTCACCAACAGGAATTGATATTCAATATCGTCCCGTCACAATCACAATGTTTGAACCAAAAGAGCGAAAATATTAATTAAAATCATTCCGTAGGGGCGCAGGGTCTGCGCCCTTTCTAGATATTCTAATTCTAGATTATGTCAGCATTGAGCATATTTTTATATTATACTTATACGTAATATACTCTTTACTAAAACCTAAAATTTATGTCTTTTCAGAATAACTCAGCAGCGATAGAGTTTGAACGTAACTTGATTAAAAGTGATGCTGGTTTCTACCTTGACTTCATGCCACAATTCTTCAAACAACCATCAGCAGGTATTCTGATTTTTGGATTGATGCCCTATTTATCACTTTTTACTGTTGAGTCATATAATTATATTAAAAAAGAATTCCCAGATTATGCAAAAGAAATATCATTTGACTCGCAAAAAATAATAAGTAATTCCCGAATGCGCTTGAAATTTTTCGATGACAAGGTTAATAAAGTTAGTGGTTTATTGGAATTACTAGATTGGATTTCTGAATGGCATAAAGAGTGGTTTATTAATAGCCATAAAGGTTGTTTATCTTCACTAAAAAGATATTTACAACCGGATTTAGGTATCTTTAGTTATAATGGACGTATTGTCGCTTCAACACATATAGGATTCTTTTTCACAGGGTTGGAAAAAGAAAACCTACCTGAAAATTGTGACGATAAAACAGCCATTCTTCGAGATTTACTATTTTCGGTTGCCCAAGAACATGGAAAATATTTGGCACAGTTATGCACATGGACTGAATTTATGCCCATACAAACTAATAGCTTTCAGTACACGATTCAAGATGATAAACTAGGTTATAAAGATGTTAAATCAGCTAATTTTTACTCCTCTGTATTTAACATAAATGATACCAGATCAATTAATTCTAGTCTTTTGTTATTTATTTCTGTACTAAATTTTACTCGCCATATTCTTACTAGACTCATGGCAAATTATCCTGAAATTTTCTTTAAGCTAAAGTTTATTACTCTTTATCATTTAGCTTCAAGTCTAGAAAGGTTACAGAACTATTGCTATCCCCAAAATTTGCTTACTGAAATCTCCAAGCAATATTTTAAGAATATACTCAACGATAAAGATTTGAAAAAAATCAGATCAAAAACAGACTTAAGAAATATTTTAGTACATTATAAACCTGCAAAAATACCAAATTCATTGCTCTCTCCTAGCTTTAATTTGAAAAATTTAGTAGAATACTTTTTCAATGGTGAGAGTTTTGAAGAAATTGACAAAAAAGTAGATGATCAAATTACCCGGATATCCGATATTTTGGAACAATGGTTAAATTTGTCTATAAAGCCAGATGGGTTTTTAAGGTAGTAAATTAAAACAAGTAGTGCGATCGCAAAGCAAATCTCTCTCTTAAATTAATGAATTTTACCCTTTACTCAGATGTAATCTTATTGCGTGATCTTCCCGAAGATAATGTATATACTGGGGACATTGGCACAGTAGTTGAAAAACATGATATTCCTGGACTAGAAACAGGCTACAGCGTTGAGTTTTTTGATATGCTAGGCAATACTGTGGCTATTGTCACATTGCCAATGAGTTGTTTTCGCTTGCCAACTTGTGCCGATAGACCCGCAGTTAGATTAATGGCTAATATTGCCTAGTTTACACATTCAAAATCATCCTAATCACTGATACAGCATATTTTCAAGGTTTATCACCAAAAAAAGCTACTTATGCTTAGGTTGAAAATTCGGCAGTTCTACAGATGCTAAAGATTTGCGTCCCTTGGGTGGTCGTCGGGGATAAATCAATGGTGAAGGCGACTTATTATCAGATTGATTGTTAGATGTATGATCATCCAATAAATCCGGCAAAATATCATTAGTGGGTAAAGATGCTGTTGCTGGGGAACTGTCTAACCAATAATCCTCCATTTCCTCAGTATGAATCTGATGACTGCGGGGATTAGCAACCGCTGGTAATTCCTGGATTATTGATATGGGAAAATCTTCCTTTCCAGAATTTTCAGTATTAGCATAAGGATCAATTTCCATCTGC
Source organism: Dolichospermum sp. UHCC 0259 (assembly GCF_009711935.1). Classification (GTDB taxonomy): domain Bacteria; phylum Cyanobacteriota; class Cyanobacteriia; order Cyanobacteriales; family Nostocaceae; genus Dolichospermum. The sequence continues at coordinate 3,898 of NZ_VIKX01000065.1, forward strand.
AAATCCTGTTGAATAATTATTTCTGGTTGTGGATGATTTTCTGGAGTAGATACTAAAGCCTCTAAAACAGATGTATCACCTTGATGAATATTTGCATCTGTCTCTGTCCCCTGGTCTGTTTCTTCAGATAATGGTGTAATAAAAAAGCGATGAATTATCCCTTCCAGTTGTTGGTCTAAAGATAATAGTTCAGAATCATCTCTAGTTGTTGGGGGTATAGTTGCTTCATTAACCTGTATAGGATCAGAGATAATTGGTTCTGGATGATGGATATAGTTTTCCGAAGTTGTCACTGTAGACTTAACCCAGGAACTATTGACAGACTCATTCGCAGAATCCGTTTCCCCTGTCCAAGGTCTAATGGGTTGGGCGTTGGGAAACAAAGACCGGGCTTTTCTAGAGAATCGCGTTTGTTTGTGGATGACATCCTGGGGATGATGGATATGATCCTCCAGGTTCTCGTGGCTAGGAATAGGAGTCTCTAGACATTTTTCCAAAGCTGATTTAAACTGCATAGTCTGTCGTTGTTGGCGCATTAGTCTAGCTCGCAATTCACGACAGGTATTTTCTGAATGTAATAGCTGTTGGGACTCTTGGCTGTAGTTAGCTTGCAGAAGAGAACATTCTCTTTCCAAATGTGCTAACCGTTGTTGGCTAATTTGCAAATTAGCTTTATAATTTTCAATACAAATTTCTTGTTGTTGAACTGTTTGAACCGAGGTTTCTAACTGCTGATACAGGGAATGAATTTGTTCTTGACCAGCAGAAAGTTCTTGATTTTGTTGGATAAACATAGACTCGGTTACACTAGACCGAGTTTTGTGCCACTGCAAAATCTTCTCTGCTTCAGCTAATTCGGTTTTTAACTGCTCGACCTGGGCATATAGATGATTATTAGCTGTAGTTAATTCTGTATTTAACTTCAGTAATTGCTGAAATTCTAAGTTGATCTGTGCTTGTTGATCAATATTAGGTTCTGCAATCCAGTCTTGTTGGTTGCTGTCTTCCAATTTTTCCATAACTACGGTTTCACATTGACAATCCGTTTATAGTGAGCGAAGTCGAACTATAGTTGGCCGATAGCGTGGCATTAGCTTGATTAGAGGTAAATTTGTCACGGTCATATTGTAATGATGCACAAATACATAGCCGTCATCAGTTATTTACACAAAGAAAAATTGACTCTTGATATTTGACAATTGTTAATTATCAGTTGGCAATTGTCAATTACTTAAGGTAGCCAATGGGGATGAAAGCCCGCTAGAGGCAGTTGTTCTGGTTTAATATCTATGTTGGTACTATCAGCGATGGGTAGCAATGGCATTAACCAAAGACTACTACTGGAAATAGGTTCGCCATCATCTGTTTTTAAGGTGTTGGCGGGTAATGGGGTAGTGTTATTACCAATAGGAACTACTTGGTCAAATAAGAAGCCTAAACCGTCGGGGGCTAAATTGGTTTGCACATTGCGTCGAGCAGGGGGTAAGAGTAGCAGTGGTTTTTGGACTCCTGTTTTTAGGTCAATGGATACCAAGTAAGGCTGTTCTATGAATTGTTCTTTAGAAACCAGTTGTGTAACTAGACAGTAAAGGCTAGGAGAGGCTGAGTCAAATTGACAGCTAAGAATTGAACCTGTTGTTTTTAATAGTTGTTTTTGTACGCCTTGGTTGGTGACTAAAAACAAATCTCTTGTATAGTCGGTGTTAAATTTGACCATTGCTGCCTGTGAACCGTCTTTAGAGAAGGCTTGTACTAAGCCAAATTGAGGCAGAAAATCCAGGGGTTTACTGCTGTTACCTTCTAAGGATACAATTGCTGTTCCCTGCCCTTGGGAAACGGCTACGGCTTTGCTGTCGGGTGTGATGAGAAAATCTCCGCCTGGTTGTCCTTGTAATCGTTTTGGGGTGGGTTTTTCGCCGGAATTGTCATTTTTGGTGGATAAGTACCAGAGGGCAAAGTCACCGGGGTTATCTCGTTTACCTCTTTGAATAACGATGATTTGTCCATCTGCGGAGAGGTCAAATTTGAGGTTTTGATATTCTTTGTTATCTAAAATTAGGTCAACTTTACCTGGGGCTGCTGTTTCTTGACCAATTTGATTAGGTATGCCTGTGGTGACTGTATAAAGTTGGGCGGACAGTAAATCGGGATTTTTAGAGGAACGGGCGGAGAAGAGGATTTTTTCACCGTTGGGGAATGGCTCAAAATCCATAACAATTAGGTCTTTGGGGGTAAGGACTTTTTTTTGTTCTTGGGTTAAGTTATAAAGTACCAATTGCCCTTGGATTTCTGGTGCAGATCCAATGTAAAGGATGGCGCGATTACGGGTGGTGAAGCTACCTGTAAAGGGCTGCATGACGCGGTTTTGTCCTTCGGCTTGGGAATACTTATCTCTACCTTTTTCTAATTTGACTTGGTAAGTTGTGCCGTAGGGGGCTGGGGTGAGGAGGGTATAAACCATTCTTCTGCCTGCCCAACTGGTTTTACCTGCTAGGGGTGGATCTATTTTTAAGTTCTCTTCAACGCTTTTGAAGTCCATTGGCCGACTAAAGGTGAGGGAGAAGGAGATGTCTTCTGCGCCAATTTGTTGGTTTTCCCAGGTAAAGTTGCGGACGCTAGGTTTGACGACATCGCCTTTCCAGATGATTAGTCCGATGAGCATACTCAGTAGAAGCATGACTGCGATCGCCACCCGGTCTAATGGTTGTATAAGTTTATAGGATTTACTCATCTAAGATTTTGGATTTTGGGGCATTGGGCATGGGGCATTGGGCATGGGGCATTGGGCATAAAATTTACCTCTTCCCTGTTCCCTGTTCCCTAACCTAATTAATAACTGTAAGGATTTTTAGGTTGAGGAATTTTTTTAATAGTGTTGGCTTTGATTGTTAATTGACGTTTTTCGGTGATTGTTTGTGTGGTCATTTGTCCTTCTATTTCTAACCATGTATCAGGCGGATACTGTTGACGGCTTCCAGATATTTGCACTGGTAATCCTACGGGATAAGCATCTGCGGCACAACAACTGAGAACAAATCTGGCTAAAAAGATATATTCTTCGCTGACGTTAGGTTGATGAATCACAAATCCCTGGACTTTTGCCTTTTGCCCTGTGTATGCGTCCGGTTCAGGATAGACGTTCAGTGTGCGTACCCAATCTACAAGCGATCGCTCTTCTGGACGAACTGTAGCCCGAAATGCTTGGGGTTGAGCGCGACTAGCACCAGTTAGTTCAGTGACACCTCGATCTAGGGCTGTTTGACTGGCAAAGACACGGGGTGTAATCATTAACCCTAAAATTGCCGTTGTTAGTAGTAAAAAACTGCCCCAACCAGGGGGAAATAAATTAATATGCCCAGCATTAGCTATTTGGGGACGGTGACGGTTTTTCCACAGTTGCAATCCCTTAAAGAAACCAATGATTAATAAGGCTATTCCAGCGACAATTACTAACCAAAAGAAGTCCGGGTGAATTAATAAGTAGAGTTTGCCTGTTAGCCAATATTTCAACATGAGAATACCCCAAGCTGTAATGGCTAATACATCTAGCCAAGGGGTAAGTTTATTTGGGGCTTTAGTTTGGGAATTCAACATTTTTGGGTATCACAGATGATAGAAGCAGGGGGCAGGGAGTAGATGAATAGAAATTACTGACTACCTTTTTCTTAATCTTCAGTTACTATATTCCCACTTTCCTCAGATTTAAACCCTATACCTCACACCCCATATTTCCGAGATAAAGGAGAAAATTCTGATAAAAATGGGACTCTATCTCAATTAGATCACGTGCAGATTCAGAAATAAGGTGAATAAGAGCGTCAATTGTCCAGCTAAGAAAAACAGATATATCAGGGCTTTGGGCTTAAAAATTGAGAGCATCAAACCAATGCCTTTAATATCAATCATCGGTCCAAATACTAAAAATGCTAACAATGACCCGCTAGTAAAAGTGGAGGCAAAAGACAGGGCAAAAAAGGCATCAACTGTAGAGCATATTGATACAACTGCTGCTAATACTAGCATGGCTAAAATCGAGCTAATTGGCCCAGCCCCAAGACTAAGAATCAAGTCACGGGGGGCTAAAACTTGGGTAGCGGCAGCGATCGCACTTCCTAATACCATGACTCCGCCTAATTCCCGGAGTTCTTGGACAATATTATCTAATAGGGAGCGGAGTTTCTCTGATAAGGGTTTACTGAAGTCAGAAAGTGCCGCAACTTCGCTGTAATTATTGTCTATGCGTTGTGATGCTCCCGTTCTCCCGCCGAGGATATATGTTCCTGATTGCAATAAACTCGGTGTATTAGTTTGGGGTTGTAGTTGAGATTGTTGTCCCCGGCGGTTTGTTTTTGGTGGTGCTGGGGGGTTAAATTTGAGATAACGGGCGATCGCAGGCTGGAGAAAAGGAACTAAATCTGATTGAAAACTGAAGATAAAACCAATAATAGTCGCAATAGCCAGAGAAAATACCACTCTTAACACTACTATTTCTGGTTGATCGCGGAATGCACTCCAAGTTGACCAAATTACAATGGGGTTAATTGTTGGTGCTGCTAATAAAAAGCCAATTGCTACTGGTGTGGGTACTCCCTGCATCAATAACCGTCGTGCCACAGGCACATTACCGCACTCACAAACTGGAAACAAAAAGCCGATCATACTGCCAAATAAAGCCCCCAATAGGGGATTTTTGGGCATTTTCTCCACCAATTTACTTTCATCAACGAATAGTAGCAATAGACTGGATAAGAACACACCCAGCAGTAAAAATGGCATCGCCTCCACTAGTAGACTGAGAAATATTGTAAAACCATTGTTCAGTTGATTCATGGGCGTTGTATTCAACAGCAGTTCTGAGTTTTAGGGTTTTGTTTTGTCATCTTATTCGATAGCGTGTTGTTGAGTAACCTCTACGGGGATCATTGATTAAACTACTAAAAGTCAATCTCATTATAGTGAGGCAATTATAGCAGTCCCCAATAATTTGTGAAAAAATTCTCTGTTTTTTGACTTTTATTTAAGTAGGTTGGCGTTCAAAATTGTCGTTATGGCAAGGGAACAGAGAACAGGGAACAGGGAACAGAAAAATCAATTGTGTAATTAATTCCGTCCCATTAATTTAAATACATACACCAGAATTTAGGTGAACTGACGCAGAGTAAAAACGTTGCCTTCCGTCTTCCCCCCACTCCCCGTGAAGTTGTTCATTCTCATCTAACTCCCCATGGTAGTTTTTCACTCTCCCCCCA
>NZ_VIKX01000066.1 GCF_009711935.1 Dolichospermum sp. UHCC 0259
CCTTTAAATTTTTCTGTTAACCTACTTAGTTCACTTGTTTCTAATCAGTCTTTAAATAAATATAAAAAAGATTTTTTAGTGGAGGCAATTATTTTAATTGGTAAATTATATCAATTTTCAGAATATCTATTATCAGATAGATTATTCTTTCAATTACAATTACAATTCAATAATGCTAGTGAAAATCGTAAATTATCAAATGAATATCTACAATGTCTAGCTAGAATAGCAGTAAATGAAAAATTGCAACAGCAATATTTCAGTTTATTTGATTCTCAGTATCAGTTGAAAAACAGTCAATACTTATGGGGTTATGGCAGGATTTTACTTTGGTATTATAATTTTAATTCATCAAGTTCATTTTTCAATTATCAAGAGCATTTTATAAAAATAATGAATTATTTACTGACAAGAGATTATAAAAATTTCGATTATCCATATAAACAAAATGCCTTCCTATCTCTAATTTATCTCCTGACTTTTTGCGCTCATAATCTAAGATTTTGCCAAAAAGATTCACCAGAATTATTATTAGCAAAACAAGTTATTCAACATTTTAAAAATGATAGAATTACTTTAAATACAGTTAGCAGAGAAAAATCACTAAATCAATACTTTCAAGAAATGATTGAAGGACGTTCAACAGCAGATGGAATAGCAAATCTTCTTCAAGGTTAAATTGAAATTAATCTATAATTATAAGCCCGCTATAAAACCAAAATATCACTTTTCCCCGACAGTCTACGAGGGGGAACGCATAAGGTTGAATAGATTCATTAACCTGCTTTTTTAAATTGCACCCCTAGTCTGTAAAGTTGATTAAGCGCATTTATGCTAAAATGCCATTACTGTACTCTGTAAGGAGTTTTTTGTATGGCTAACGTTACTTACGATGAAATTTTTGGAGCAGTATTAACCTTACCACCTCTATACAGAGCGATGCTTGCTGAACATCTTCTCAAAAGTCTTGATGAAATTAATCCTGAAGTCGAGACTGCTTGGGAAACAGAAATTGCAAATCGCATACAGACTATAGATGAAAGTCAAGTTGCGTTAATTCCAGCCGATGAAATATTGCAAAGACTAAGGAATCGCTTGGCTACAAAGTTATTGCAATGGGTAGAAGTAAAGATTAATAAAGAACCTCAGTCTATGCCAAATAAAGGATTACGACAGCCAGGACTCGGTTTAGGTTCTTGTATATTTAATGATGACTTTGATGATCCATTACCTGATGAGTTTTGGCTTGGTGAAACATGAAATTATTTATCAACATCCTAGTATTAATTTAGCGGATGTTTATGCGGCTTTAGCCTATTATCATGATCATCAAGAAGAAATTAGACAGCAAATTGAAGAAGGCGAAAATTTTGCTAAACAATTACAAGGAAATAAACCATCTTTAATTGAAAAAATATTATAGCGGTAATCACGCTTGGTGCAATATAATCGAGGGCGCAAGCCCTGCGCCCCTACAAAATTTACTGTTTCATGACTGTATTTAATTCAATTTCATATCGCTATATTGAACATTGCAGTATTATTTATGCTCGTCAACAGCGGCAGTCAATTGGAAAAATTATTAGCCGAACTCCGAACTCCGAACTCCGAACTCAGGTTGGATGATTATGGTGTTTCTGGAAATGTTTGCACTTTGCTATCAGGACTGAGGATAACTCGGATTCTCACATTTTGCCCAGCTTTATTACTAGAAACAAAGGGTTTGCCAATTTCGGGAATACCACTACTATCAATGTATTCTCTAGCGACTTGATTTAATGGTAAAATTCTTTCGATTTTGCCGTCAATACCCAATGTTAAACTATATTCTAGAGTTTGAGAAAGTCCGGTTGGTGGTTGCCAGCGCTTGTTGAGGTATTCTCTGGCTTCTGCTATTTGAGGTGTATCAAATAATGTTTTATTGTCAGTAGATAAGGTATCTGAGGTGGGTTTGGTTGCGGTTCTTAATCTGCTGGCTAAACTACCTTGATTTCCTATTGGAGATGCCTGTTCTGGGGTAGTATTTGCTCCCACACTTGGCGATAATTCCGCAGCAGCAGGGGTGGGAATTAGGTTGGGAATATTACTTAAATTGTTGTTGGGGATGGTAGCAACAGATGAAGATGGTTGAGTAATATCCGATGGTAGATTCTTGGATTTGGTGGGATTTACGGCTTTTTTATCGGCAATACTTGAAGTATTTGGGATGGTTTTTGTGATGTTGGAATTGGGGATGATGCCGGATGAGGGAACTTGTGAAGTTAGGGGATAGGAGAAAGTATCGGATGGTATGGTTAATGGTGGCTGAGATGTTTTTGATGGTGCGGCTGGGATGGTTGCATTAGGAAAGGAAAGGGGTGGCGCGGGGGTACTCAGGTTAGGAAGTGGTGGTGTTAGTTGGGGTTGAGGGGTAATTAAGGGCAGGGAGGGTGTTGGGATGGGGTCTTGTTGAGTAGGTTCTATCGCAACTGGTTCGGGAGACTGGGGGGCATTTGTGGCAACTTTCTGACGATTTTTCTGGATGTTGTTGGCATATTCCCAGGTAAATGGTGTTAAACCGGCTGCTAATACTAAGACTGCGGCAATGGGGGCCCACTGGGGTAGACTGGGCTTAATAATTTGATGGTTGGTGGTTGGTAAGACGACCATATCAGATGAGTATTCGTCTAAGGCTGTTGCTAAATCAAATAGTTGTAGTAAAGTTAGTTCAATTACTTGTCCAGATGTTTGGTTAGCCAGATTACCAAAAAAGAGTTGATGAGTTAAATTATGGCTGGGTTCTAAATATATTTTTGTTTGGGGAATTTGGGTTTTAAAGGATGAGATATTTGGGGTGGGAGGGATAGATGGGGGAATGTCTGTTATTTCTAGTTCTGATGTTGTACTGAGATCATCATTACCTAATAAGTTAATACTAAAATCTTCCGCAGATTGTTGCAGAAGTTTTTGAACGTAGGTGGTGACGATATCACATAAAATTTCTAGTTGCTGGCGATCGCCTTGAATGAGTATTTTACTTTCTTCGGGTAATCGTGGATCATCAAATCGCAAGTTAAAACTGAGATCACTAATCACAGTTTTGTCTGTCCACCGTGACAAGGGGGAGTTTTGCGCTGATATTTCTAATGTACAGGTCGGGGGGGTGTAACGACGAATTACAGAATTTGATGAAGACATAACAACAATTGCAAAGAAAAAATAGGTATTTTGGATTTTAGATAGGGAATGAAAATCAAAAATCGCTAATTATTTTGTGGAAGGGTCTATGAGTGCTAACCACAACCGCCGATGTCCACCAGATGCACTATAAAAGAGTAAGTTTATTAACAGTTTGAGGGCGAGGTTGGTCAGCAAATCTGTTGATGTTGCTTCTTCCTCTTCCATTCGTTCTTGGTAGGTATTACAAAAAGCGTCTATATAATCTCCTAATAGGGCGGCTTGGTGAGGTTTTTGCTTATTTGCTGTCAATTGTTCTAATAAACCTACAGCCCGCCGAATTAATTCTTGGTGTTGTTTGGCGAGATGGCAAATAATGAGAACTAGCGATCGCGCTTCTTCTACATCTAACTTTTTCCGTCCCCCTTGACTTTTGCGGAGGGGATTGGATTGCCGCAATCGCCACAATGCCACCCGATCTGGTACTTTAGATTCTAAGTTCAGACTAGCTGCGGCTGACAGCATGGCTTCTGAACCAATACCAGTTAAGGTTTCTAGGGCTAATAGCACTAGATCTAACTGAGTTTTAATATTTTCCCATTGAGTTGTGTTCGGGATTGGGATTTGGTTTAAATCCTCCCAAGGTGATTTTGGTATAGTCGGATTAGCGGTTGAGTGCATAACTTTTAGCATAAATGATCAGGCTTAAAGAATCTGTGACTGTTACCTATTTGGAAACGAGTTAGTCATTGGTCATTGGTCATTGGTCAGTTGTTGATCTTCTCCCTAACTCCCCTACCTCCCCTACTTCCCCTACCTCCCCTACCTCCCCTACTTCCCTGCTATATGATATGGGCAACGGTGACACCAGTACCACCATCGGCTTGTTCTGCGGGTTCGTAGTGGGTAACTCTGGGGTGTTGTTGTAGGAAAGCGTGGACTCCTTGTTTGAGTTTACCAGTACCGTGTCCATGAATAATCCATAGGGGTCCAGCAGCTTCAGAAATAGCTTTGTCTAAGATATATTCGGCATCGGCTACTCGTTTTCCGCGCAAATCCACAGTATTTTTGGAGGTACGAATGGCTGGGGCTGGTGGTGGTGTATCTACGGGTGGGGTTGGTTTTGGTTTAACTATGGGTTCGGGTTTTTGTCCATCTAAGGATTCTATATCTTGAAGTTGGACTGTCATTTTCATGATGCCAAACCGGACGTTAAAGTTGCCGTCAGCATCAGGAATTGTTAAAACTTCGGCGGTTTGCCCTAATTTGGGGATTCGCACGCGATCGCCAACTTTTGGCATAAACCCAGGTTTAGGTTTGGGTGGGGGTGCAGGTTCGTATTTTTGAGCAATTTGACTTAGGGATGCGGTGGCTTGTTGGGCATCTTGGGCGTTAGGTGTGCCTTTTTGCAAGCGGCGGATGACTTGGGCAATTTCGCCTTTGGCTTGGGTAATTGCTTGTTGAACGGCGATTTCTTGGGAAGCCCGCAAATCTTTTTCTCTGGCTTCTAAGGATGCGGCTTTGTCAGAAACTTCTTTATATAATCGTTCGGCTTGACGTAATAATTTTTGGGCTTCAGCGGCTTTGGTTTCTTGATTGCGACGTTGGGCTTCTAAACCGGCAATAACTTGGTTTACTTCGTCTGTGGCTTCTCCCACTTGAGTTTTCGCTTCTGCGACTACTTCGGGTTTTAAGCCTAAACGCAAGGCAATACTCAGGGCGTTGGAACGTCCAGGAATCCCCCACAATAGCCGATAAGTGGGTGACAGTGTGGTTTCGTTAAATTCTACGGAAGCATTTTCAAATCGAGGATCTTCGTATTTTAAAGCTTTGAGTTCGCCAAAGTGGGTACTAGCCATTGTTAGCTGGGTATGATTGGCGAGATATTTCAGTAAAGCGATCGCTAATGCACTTCCTTCAACGGGATCTGTACCTGCACCAACTTCATCAAGTAATACGAGGGACTGGGGACTGGGGACTGGGGACTGGGGATTGGGGATTGGGAGTTTTATTCCTTCTTCTTCGTCTTTCTCCTGAATTTTGGGCGGGGAAACCCCGCCCCTACCTCCTTCTCCTTCTCCTTCTCCTTCTCCTTCTCCTTCTCCTTCTCCTTCTCCTTCTTCTTCCTTTCTCCTGACTCCTGACTCCTGACTCCTGACTCCTTCTTCTAATGCTTCTAATATTCGACTAATGCGGCGAATATGTCCTGAAAATGTGGATAAACTCTGTTGTAAAGATTGTTCATCCCCAATATCAGCTAAAACTTGCGAAAACCAAGGCATTTCTACGGGTTCACGGGCGGGAACAAATAAACCCACTTTCGCCATGATAGCGGCTAATCCCAAGGTTTTTAAGGTGACAGTTTTTCCCCCTGTATTTGGTCCGGTAATTGTGACTACTCGAATTTGGGGACTAATCAACAAATCTACAGGTACGACGGGATTTCCTTGTTCATGCTGCTGTTGCCAGACTAGCAAGGGGTGGCGCAGATTTCGCAAGGTGATAATTTCATTGTCTTCTCGATCAACAAAACGTGGGGGATTAGAACCTATCCACAGACTGTAACGGGATTTGGCAACTGCTAAGTCTAAGGTAGTGACAATAGCTAGTAATCTTTCTAAGTCTGGGGTAACTGCGGCTACTTTCTCTGTTAAAGTCCGGCGAATTACTTCGGCTTCAGTTTGTTCTTTTCTGATGACTTGCCGGAGTTGATTACCCAATGGTACGACACTATTAGGCTCTATATACAGGGTTGCGCCACTGGTAGAGGTATCGTGTACAATGCCGGGAATTGCGTCCTTTTGGGGGGCTTTGACGGGGATAACAAAGCGATCGCTTCTTTGGGTAATTAACTGTTCTTGAACAGCGCCCGATTTAGCTTGAATAATATTTTGGAGTTTTTGGGTAATTTGTCCGCGAATTTTCCGCAATTCTATGCGAATTTCCCCCATTTTCAGACTAGCACGATCAGTTACTTGTCCCCGTTCATCAATACAACGGTGGATTTCCTGTTCTAATTCGGGGTAAGTCCGCAATTGGGAAACTAAATCGGACAAAACCGGGACATTTTCTTGATTATCAATAACACGACGTAAATTTCTTGTTCCTGCCAAGGTAGTAGCGATCGCCAACAGTTCCTCACCAGGTAAAATACTTTGGAGTATTGCCCGTTCCAGGGAATCACCAATATCCTGTATTCCCTCAAAGGACAACCCTGGATGTAAACGACTTTCCAGTTCGTAAACTTCTTTGGTTTGCGCTAATAACTGTTCACTTTCTACCTGAGTTTCAGGAATCTGCAGGTTACGCGCAACTATCGCCCCTAACTTAGTTGCCGCAAAGGTGGAAAGGTGCTGGCACAGACGGGGCCACTCTAGTAATTCTAAGGTTTCAGATTGGATCAAGGTTTCAACAACAAATCTGAAATTATCGTAACAATTTTAGCCCCCAGCAGACTACATTTTCCAGAATCAAATTTTCCGGTATCCATTCGTAGGGGCAATCCCCCTGTGGTTGCCCATATTCTATATTAATTAGCGTCAATTGGTACTAACCAATTTAAAACCATTAGCAACCCAACCTACATTTCCTTAACTGTGTTCCTATGCCCTAATTTTAAACACTGGAATTACTGCTTCTGCTGAACGTTACGCTTATGGTATTATAACTCTATCCATTGCATTCGGCTTATTACTTGAACGCTATCCTCGCTTGAGATACCCAGTTATATCTTTTTGGGCGCTACTAATGGTAACATTTTACATTCAATTTGCCTGTGATCTTTGGGTGGCTTAGATTATGACATAAAAACTTAGGCATAAAATGAAAAAAATTAAATTTACCACAGTTTTAACACCTTATCTAGTTCTATATAGCGCATTTGTTGTTTGTGCAATTGTGGGAATGTTGATATTTCCTGATACTTTTCATAAGTTTTTTTCTTCAACTCAATTACCCCGAACAATTCCTCCTCAATTACCTCACACCAGTTATTACTGGGATATAGAACATTATGCAAATATGGCTTTGCAAAATACTTGCACTGCTTTTTACCCTCTTTGGAGTTTTATAATTAATTGGATATTTCATCCTCAGAATTTAGATCAATTTACCTACTATTTTAAAATTACAGCTACAGCAATTTTTATAATATCTACTCCTCTGGTATTTTGGGTATTTAAAAAAGCTTTCAAAAATGAATATTTAGCATTAACAATTACTCTTGCTTATACAGTTAATCCTATGGCTATTTTTCGGGTTATAGGTTACACAGAAAGTTTATTTTCTTTTCTGGGAATTTTATTTATATGGTTGCTTTTACCTGAAAATAAATTAAATGAAAAAATTAAACTAATACTGCTATTATTTATTGTTATTTTAATGGCTTTAACTCGTCCGGTGTTAATCCAGATGATAGTTGCTTCTTTATTATCATTAAGCACAATATTTTTACTTACAAATAAATTTAATAAAAATTATATTTTAACTACGATTATCATATCTATTTCAGCAATATTAGGTTATTCTATTTATGGAGTTTCATGTTTTGAATTAAGAGGAGATTTTTTTGCACCCTTCCATGATCAAAAACAATGGGGTAAAACATTAGGATTAAATTTAGATTTAGTGTTTTTTCCTAAATCTCCTTTGTTTGATTTATTAGGCTTATATTTGCCGGTTTTAATTTTAATAATTAGTTTGATTGTAATATATTGGAAAAGTAAAAACTATCAGCCATTGATATTTGTCCCTAAAAATTTTCTTTGGGATATTTTAATCCTATATCCACCTATATTATTATTAGCTTATATATTAAATTATTTGCGGGGTATAAAAAAGAAAATAATTATTTCTAAATTTGCTAATAGGTTAAAAGATAATTATATATTTTGGTTTTGTATGTATTTTTCAACAATTAATTCTTTACTTGTATTTTTTACGCAAAACCGTCTAGCAAGTTTAGCTAGATATATATTTGCAATACCTTTCTTTTTTCTGGCTTTAGGATATTTATATTGTTGTTTTCCAGGAAAACGGAAATATCAAACTATATTAGTTATGAGTATAATATCCGCAATTGCTCTTGTAGAACAATGGATTAATTACGGAAAAGATCAATGGTTAGGTTAAAAAGAAATTATAAAATCACCTAAATTGTCTGGAAGTTATACGTTATACATCCGTCTAGTTAATTAGTGATGAAATTAATGTAAATCCTTTCGCTTCTCCTATAATTTTACTCTGCTTTAAATTCATTTTCTGCAAAATCTCCTTGTCCAATAATAAATAAGATTTATCAGCAAACTTATCCTGTAAATCGGCAATAGATGCAGGAATAATTTTACAATCACTATAAAAATCTAAACTAGGACGGCCATAAGCAAAAGAAGTATATATTTGTGTTCCCGGTGGCACATTATCTCTAATTAAAGCTGCCACTGGGAGAACAGGGAATTTTTCATTTAACTCCCAAATCCATGATTGAGAACTCATCAACATTGCTAAAACCAGATACATTCCTGTAAATAAAACCGGAATAAATTGACGATTATGCTGATTAACTAACCATGATGTTATCCCCATAGTTATTGCTAAAACAACACTCATCACAATTAACAATGGCTGTTTATCAAATATACTAAAATAAGCACAACCTGCCAAACCAACAATCACTAAAAATGCCAAAAATCCTGTCAAAAATTTACTTTTAAACTGCCCATTTTGCCAAATATAACTTAAATTAGCCCCAATTGCTAACGCTAAAAATGGATACACAGGCATAATATACCAAGGTAATTTTGTCCCCATTAAAGAAACTATGGCAAAATAAACAATTGTCCCAATCAGAATTAAACAACCCCACACAGTATCACGATTTTTCCAACTTAAATATAAACCACCTGGCAAAAACAACAACCAGGGAAAACCATATTTGAGAATTTCCAGTAAATAATACCAAACAGGACCCGTATTACCTTCTACAGCTTTTCCCAATCTATCAAAAGCTTGGGATTGAAAATGCACTGCTAAGAAAATATTGCCATAATGTTGCCATTGGGCAAAATACCAAGCAACAGCAGGGAAATTACCTAACACCATTCCTATCCATAGAAATGGATTTTTTAATAAAGCTAATTGTTGATTAACAATAATAAATAAACAGACTATTCCCCCTAAAACCACCACTAACATTCCCTTAGTTAAAGTAATTAAACCCAAACAAAAACCGATACCCAAAGCATATTTTTTATGATCTTTTGCTTTCAGAACACAAAATAACAACAATAGAAAAAAGGAAATAGTCATCCCATCTAACATTGCCAATCTACCATGACGGACTACTGGCAATAATGTTAAATAAACTAAAGCTGAAAATAAAGCTGGTAAATTTTCTTTAAAAGCCAAACGTCCAATTAAATAAAGTAAAGGTACTCCTAAAGCTGTTAAAAATGCTCCCGGAAATCTGGTAGTAAATTCTTGCACTCCAAAGATATGATAGCAAAGAGCAATTAACCATTGCATTAAAGGTGGTTTTAATAAAAAAGGATCTCCTTGTATAGTAGGATAAAGCCAGTTACCCGTGCGATAAATTTCCCTAGCGACTATAGCATAAGTACCTTCATCCCAATCTCGTAAAGGTAAATTACCCAAACCTATCAGCCATAAAATTAAAGATGCCACAAACAAGCCGAAAAAGTATTCTTTTTGTTGAAATGAACGCATTATTGTTAAATATTAAATAAACTTAATTATGATGATGAATCAGCCTATCTACTCCCTAGTTATCCCCATTTATAACGAAGAAGAAAACATCGTGGAGATGTATCGCCGTTTACATGATGTCATGGAACAGTTAGACGGTGATGCTGAATTAATTTTAATTGATGATGGTAGCCGCGATCGCTCTTTAAGTATGATGCGCGAATTACACCATCGTGACAATCGAGTCCATTACCTCAGTCTAGCCCGGAATTTTGGGCATCAAATCGCCGTTACTGCTGGTTTGAACTTTGTCCAAGGTAAATGTATCATTGTTATGGATGCTGATCTTCAAGATCCACCAGAATTAATTCTAACAATGATCGAAAAATGGCATCAAGAATACCAAGTAGTATACGCTCAACGCATATCCCGTCAAAAGGAAAGTTGGCTAAAACGCTTAACGGCATACCTTTTTTATCGCATTCTTCGACGCTTGGCTAAAGTTGATATTCCTGTGGATACAGGCGATTTTTGCTTAATGGATAGACAAGTAGTAGATATCTTAAATTCTATGCCAGAACGCAACCGTTATATTCGCGGTTTACGTGCTTGGGTGGGTTTTCGACAAACCTCTGTACTTTTTGAAAGAAACCCTCGGTTTGCAGGCGATGTAAAATATACTTTTGGTAAATCTTTATCCCTGGCAATTGATGGTATTATCTCTTTTTCTACAGTTCCCTTACGACTGGCAACCTACTTAGGGATTATCTCGGCTGCGATCGCTATGATTATGATAGTATTAGTGCTTTATTGGCGAATCTTTGCCCCAGTATCTCACTTAATTGGTTACACATTAATTACAATTTCTATGTTTTTCCTAGGTTCAGTTCAATTAATTTGTATTGGTATTCTAGGTGAATATATTGGCAGAATATATGAAGAAGTAAAAGGTCGTCCTCTATATACATTAAAAGAAACTGGAGGCTTTACAAAAAACTAAAATATTGACTAATTTTAAATCTCAAAAACGTAGAGGCGCAAGGCCTGCGCCCTCTATTGTATTTGATGATTGTATTGCATCATACCAATCACCGTTATCAATAAAATCCAGGTAATATCAGTGTCAATACCAGAATTTAGTTTACTACTAATATCAGTTCTTATTAGTGTCGCCGGACAGTTTTTTTTGAAAATGGGAGCAATTAAATTAGGTAAAGTTTATGGAGAAAACATGATTGATCTGATTCTCAACATGATCACCATACCAGAACTTTTATTAGGATTAACCTGTTATGGTATTGGTGCAGTAGCCTATATCTTACTCCTAACCAAAGTAAATCTCAGCGTTGCTGCCCCTGCTGTATCCATTGGTTACATATTTTCTGTATTACTAGGTTACTTTGTTTTAAAAGAAACTATTCCTCTAACCCGTGTTTTTGGACTAGGTTTGATTGTCTCTGGGGTGATATTAGTGATTTGGAAAAAATCAACTTAACAGAACAGTTAAATCCACTATTATGGAAAAGTTATGAATCCGTAATAAAAATATATTCACTCAAGATTCAAAAAGTAGCTAACGTAACTACTAAATCTTATTCATAAATGAGAAACTATCTTCAGTTAATTATCATCTAACTACTCATGGCATTACAGAAAAAATCATTTTTTCACAAGTAACCCATGATTCTAAGCCGTAAAATATACATAAATGTTCAAGCGACTCATATTTTACAGTATGACAAACCAGCTCAATTTTTAGAAAAATGTGTTATAACCTACCGTCAGAGCGATCGCTGTCATCAAGGGTTGCTCACCCCTTGAAGGAGTTACACTGTGGAAAATAATAAGTCTTTTTTTGGAACGCAGGGAATATTAATTGTATTAATTGGACTGACTGGCACTTTAAGTATTGCTTTGATGATTCTATTCAAAGCTAGAACTTCTGATGCTCAAAGTCAGGGTGTAATTGTTAAAAATAAAGATATTGCTGCTAATGTTAAAACTCAGCAGCGGCTAGAGGAATTTAAAACAGAAATGCTTACCCGTTGGCAACAAGAAGCACAAGCCAAAGGATTTTCTACTGATGTACCACCTAAGTTTCAAGGGATTGTAATTAGTAAAGCTAAACTTCCTCCAGAAAAAAAAGTTATTGCCTTAACGTTTGATGATGGTCCTTGGCCTAGCAGTACCGCCAAAGTATTAGATATTCTCAAGAAAAATAATATCAAGGGTACATTTTTTGTGGTTGGGCAAAATGTCAAGAATTATCCCGACTTAACAAAACGGGTAGTTACAGATGGTCATATTATTGCTAACCATACTTGGCATCACTGGTATCATCACATGAATGCACAAGCGGCGGCTTATGAAGTTGCTAATACAACAGACATAATTTATCAAACTACAGGGGTGAAAACCAGTCTATTTCGTCCCCCAGGAGGGATTATGAGTAATGGAGTGGCCGCTTATGCTAAAAGTAATAAATATGCTGTTATTATGTGGTCGTCTGATTCTATGGACTATGCTCGTCCATCTGTACCAAAACTAATTAATAACATATTTAGAGAAGCTAAACCAGGGGGTATTGTGTTAATGCACGATGGTGGTGGCGATCGCTCTCATACCGTCAAAGCCTTACCAGAAATCATTAGCAGGTTTCGGAAACAGGGTTATGAGTTTGTCACTGTTCCCGAACTTTTGGAAATGCAAAATCAATATCCACAGTTAGTTGCCCAGAATAAAACAAAATCTCAAAAACCTCAAAAACCCAAGAAACCTTAAATAATGTCTGAATCAGGATAACCAGGATTAAAGGATTAACAGGATGAATAAGCTGTTGGACATTTAGATTGTATATTGCTCACAACTAAAACTCTTGTGGAACAGGCATCTTGCCTGTTTTAATTATGCAAATTAAATGTTTCTCAGCTTATACCAATTCTGGATGAAAATGCACATAATCATAATTAAATCCTGTAAATCATTAAATCCTGGACATCCTGATTCAGACAAAAAAGATGAAAGGATAAACAGGATAAATACAGATAAAGTAGACATCTCCAAATACGCAACGAGTGGGGTTAAGTATTCTCGATTATCTCACCAGGGAACGACTCAGACTCAAAGAATTAGGAAAAGCTGGAGACTTAGCTGCTAAACAAGCTGAAGCTGCTCTCAAAGTGTCAACTCGTTGTTTGGCTTTTATGGGACTTCTGGTGTTGGTTTTAACGATATGGAAGCTGCTGCACTGGTTACAGCTTATGGTAGACGGATTCTGCGATTCATGATTGATGTGATTGGAAAAGCGGGAGGTATCCAGGTTGAAAGTGATACTGATGGTGTGTTCTTCTCGCACTCTGAACCTTTGCTGATATTTGAAAAGCTGCAAAATGCTTTACCTACTGGTATCAATATAGAGTTGGAAATCCTTGTTAAAGCGATGTTTGTTCCCTCTAGAGGAGCTAAGAATTATATTATCTGGCATGAAGATGGTAAAATTACTACTAAGGGTTCATGGCGGAAACGCGATTCCTACGGAGCGCTTCGCTATCGCTCTCGTCTAGAAAAGGAGTTTCCTTTGAACTACCTGACACAATATCTTCTGTCAAAGGCTAAGGCAGAACAATATTACCAGGAATTAACCAAGGTTATTCGTTCTGGTGATTTTCCTGTGGAACAGTTACAGGTGACTCGGAAAATTAAGAAAGGTGAAAAGGCTCTTTTGGTTCTGGGTAATACTGGGGATGTTGTGACGTTTTATCAAGGAATTCTGGGGTTGACTAATTCTGAAGCCTATTCCAGTGGGTATTATTTGGAGTTGATGGCTAAAAAACGAGATGAGTTACTTGCGGTTGTTAAGCCTCAAGGTAATGTGGGAAAGCAGTTGAGTTTGTTTTGAGTGGGGGATTATACTGATAAGGAGAGCGATCGCCTATGGGAATGGGGGGTGATCGCACAGTATAAACCATGACTGAAAAAACAAGAAAAACAAAGGAAGACCTATCAAAATCTCGATTCCCAGATTTCAACAAGAATGGTGTTTTACCTGGTATCAACCCAAATATCGTCGCCTCGTCGTCAGATGGGAACGTCGAAAGGTTTATTTTGACGCATTCATAGACCTTGCTACCATTCACATCTGGATCAATAAAATATTATTAGTGGGATAGGTTCATGAAAATCAGGGGTAAAGAAGAAAATCGTGATTTTGGTTCAGTTCATTGGAATTGGAATTATTTGGTGGCGGAAATTGCTCTTCAGATCCGTCAGTCATTAGAATTACAAACAATTTTACAAACAACTACCGATGAAGTACAAAAACTGCTCCAGTGCGATCGCGTGCTTTTATACAAATTTGATCCAGATTGGAGTGGTGAAGTCGTAGTAGAAACTGTTGCTGCTCCTCAATGGTCTGTTTTAGGTCAAGTAGTTCATGATCCTTGTTTTGAGTCCTGTTGGTTACAACCCTATCAAGAAAATCAAGTCCGAACTATTGCTGATGTAAATACAGCTAACCTTACACCCTGTCATGCAGAATTTTTAGCAGGTTTTCATGTTAAAGCTAATTTAGTTGTACCCATATTGAGGACATCACAACTTTGGGGTTTATTAATTTGCCATAATTGTACTGCTTCCCGTGAGTGGCAAACCCAAGAAATAGAAGGTTTACAACAAATAGCCATTCATGTAGGTATTTCTATTCATCAAGCCTGTTTATTAGTAGAATTACAACAGGAAAAAGCCAAATTAGAAGCCGTAATGGCAACACGCACAGAACAACTAAAACAAACTAATTTAGATTTGCTCATAGAAGTCAGAGAACGATCAAAACTTGAAACAATAGTTAGTGAAAGTGAAAAATTTTTACGCCAAGTTTTAAATAGTATTTTTACTTTTGTGGGAGTATTAACCTGTGAAGGAATTTTAATAGAAGCAAATCAAGCACCTTTAGATATTGCTGGGATCACCCGTGAGGATGTAATAGGTAAAAACTTTGCAGATACCTATTGGTGGGAATATTCCCCAGAAGCGCAAGCCAAAATTCGAGCAGCTATTAAACAAGCTCAACAAGGAATAGCAGTTAGATTTGATATTCCCGTACAAGCAAAAGAAGGAAAACAGATTATTATTGATTTTTCCCTTTATCCCCTGCGGAATGAACAGGGAGAAATTACCCATTTAATTGCTTCCGGTACTGATATTACTGAACGCAAACAAGCAGAAATTGCCTTACAACAAAGTCGGGATGAAAGATTTAGATTAGCTGCAATTGTTGAATCTTCTGAAGCAGCAATTATTAGTAAAAATCTCGATGGTATGATTACTACTTGGAATCAAGCAGCAGAAAGGTTATTTGGTTATACCACCTCCGAGATTATCGGGAAACATATTGGAAGCATAATTCCTTTAGAACGTCAATCAGAAGCAGCATCAATTTTACAGCGTATTCAACAAGGGGAAAAGGTAAATACCTATGAAACCCAACGACAACATAAAGACGGTAGTTTAATTGATGTATCCTTAACCATTTCTCCTATTCGTGATGAAAATAGTGTGATTATTGGCGCATCAAAAATTGCTAGGGATATTAGCGATCGCAAACTCCTGGAATCAGAAAGAAATCAAGTAGAATTAGAATTACGTCAAAGTAAAGAACAGCTAGAAGACTTCTTTGATAATGCTAGTGATTTAATTCAAAGTGTTTCCTTAGAAGATGGGAAATTTATTTATGTAAATCGTGCTTGGTTAGAGAGATTAGGTTATAGTCGTGATGAACTGAATAGCCTAACAGTTTTTGATTTAATTCATCCTGATTGTTTATATAATTGTCAACAGATATTTCAAGAGTTACAATTAGGTAAAACAAATAATGTAGAGCGATTAGCTATTTCTTTTATTAATAAAAATGGGCAACAAATTCTCCTTCAAGGTAGTATTAATGTTAGATTTACAGATGGTAAACCAATTGCTACCCGTGCGATTTTCAGAGATGTGACAGTCCAACGTCAAATAGAAGCAACTCTGCAAGAACAAGCTAAAATTCTGCAAATATTTTATGACTATTCTCCTTTGATGTTAGGAGTAGTGGAAACTTCAGAAAATGATATTCTCCATACTTTACATAATTCCACTACCTTGGAATTTTTTGGATTTTCCAAAGAACAAATAGATCATAAATGGGCAAGTGAAATAGGTGTCAAACCAGAAACAATTCAAATGTGGTTATATCACTATTGTCAAAGTCAGGAAACACAACAACCAGTTCAGTTTGAATATGAACATCATACTGATACACAAACCTATTACTTATCTAGTATAGTTAAATATATTGGCATTGCTGATAGTGGACGACCTCAATTTTCCTTTATGGTGCGGGATATTAGTGCAATTAAACAATTAGAAATTGAACATCAAAGAATAGAACTGATTGAGCAAAAAAATCAACAAGTTAAACGAGAAATTAACCTATTAGAAAATATTTTAGATATCGTTTTAGCAGGTTATTGGGATTGGGACTTAAAGAATAATACTGAATATTTAAGCCCTGGGTTAAAAAAAATGTTTGGTTATGCAGATCATGAACTACCTAATTCTTCAGAAACTTGGCAAAAACTGATTTTTCAAGAGGATCTACCCAGTGTATTGACTAGGTTTGAGCAGCATATTCAAAGTCATGGAGAAATTCCCTTCTATAACGAAGTTAGATATCTTCATAAAGATGGCTCAATTGTGTGGGTAATTTGTTCGGGTCAAGTGATTGAATGGGATGAAAATGGTAATGCAGTCAGGATGATTGGTTGTCATATTAATATTACAGATCGCAAGCAAGCTGAAAATAATTTGCGTCATATTAATCTAGTTTTGGAAAATGCTGTAGAAGGAATTGCTCGTTTAGATGTAACAGGTAGATATGTAAGTGTTAACCGTGCTTATGCAGAAACTTGTGGTTATGAAGCTAATGAATTAATTGGTAAACAATGGCAAATCACAGTTTATGCAGAAGATTTACCTGCGTTGGAATCCGCATATCAAACTATGTTGAAAACTGGCAAAGTTGATCAAGAAGCTAGAGGAGTTCGTAAAGATGGAAATATTTTTTATAAACAATTAATTATGATCAGTGATTACGATGAACAAGGTAAATTTATTGGTCATTACTGTTTCATGAAAGATATTAGCGATCGCAAAGAATTTGAAATAGCTCTATTAGATAGTGAACACCGTTATCGTAATATTATTGAAACAACTTTAGAAGGGGTTTGGATATTAGATGCAGAAGGTAAAACTACCTTTGTCAATCAGCGGATGGCAGATATGCTGGGTTATATTTGTAGTGAAATGATTGGCACTCATTTAATGGATTTCATCAATCTTGAAGATCGTCCCCAAGCACAAAATTATATGCACAGACGAATACAGGGAATTGGAGAACAGCATCCTTTCAAATTTCAGCGTCAAGATGGCAATCCTCTATGGACGCTAGTTTCTACAACACCTATTTTTGATCATAATCATAATTTTTTGGGTGCTACGGGTTTAATTACTAATATTACTGAATTGGTAACAGTACAGAATGCTCTCAAAAATTCAGAAATGCAGTTAAGTAGTGTTTTAAATAGTTCCTTAGATGGGATTATGGCTTTTCAGTCAGTGCGAAATGACCAAGGTAAGATTATTGATTTTGAGTGGTTATTATGTAATCCCACTGCTTATGAAATTGTGGGTCGAGAGAATTTAATTGGTAAACGACTATTAGAAGAACTTCCTGGTAATAAAGAAGAAGGACTATTTGATCTCTATGTTAAAGTAGTAGAAACTGGTGAACCTATCCAAAGACAGTTTTACTATAACCATGATAAAATTGAATATTGGTTTGAAAATATTGTTGTAAAATTAGGAGATGGTTTTGCTATTACTTTCCGCAATATCACAGCCGATAAAAAAGCGGAACAGGCTTTGCAAATTCTCAATAAACAACTAGAAGAACGGATTACAGATTTAGATCAACGTCATGAAGAAATGCTGATTTTAAGTGAAATTAGTGACTTTCTGCAAGCTTGTTTAACTGTTCAAGAAGCCTGTCAAATTCTGAGTAATTTAGTCCAACCTCTATTTCCTGATTGTAGTGGGGGTTTATTTATTACTAATTCCTCCCGTAACCGTGTAGAAAGGTTATCTTCATGGGGTGATTCTTTATCATCTATTGTAGATTTTTACCCTAATGAATGCTGGTCTTTAAGACGGGGAAAAATTCATATTTGTAATGCTCAAAAATTTGGTTTACGTTGTCAACATATTCCCAAAGATGTCAAGCTTACCAACACTATTTGTATTCCGATGATTGCCCAAGGTGAGACTTTAGGGATGTTACATATTATGACTAATAACCCCAAAGCCTTATCAGAAACAAAAGAACAAATTGCCCGCGCTTTAGCTGAACAGGTAGGACTGGCTTTAGCTAATTTAAATCTGCGAGAAACCCTACAACATCAAAGTATTAGAGATCCTTTAACGGGTTTATTTAATCGTCGTTATTTAGAAGAATTTCTCTCTCAAGAAATCGCCCGCGCTCAACGTAAACAACACCCCATATGTGTGATTATGTTAGATGTAGATCATTTCAAACGGTTTAATGATACCTATGGTCATGACGCAGGAGATTATGTATTACAAGCTGTAGGTGGTGTTTTAAAAGAAAATATTCGGGGTTCAGATATTGCTTGTCGTTACGGTGGGGAAGAAATGAACGTTATTTTACCGGAATCTTCCATTGAAGAAACTGCTATGAAAGCAGAAGAAATGAGACTGGTGATCGCTCAATTAATCCTTTCTCACAATACAAAAACTTTAGGTAATCTAACTGTATCTTTAGGAGTTGCTGGTTTTCCCCAACATGGTGTTAGTAGTACAGCTTTAATTCAAACTGCTGATGCTGCTCTATATCGTGCTAAAGCTGCTGGGCGGAATCAAGTTATAGTTGCGCCCTAGAAATTGAACCCAGACGTACAAAAAACCGAGGAACTGAAATGCACCCGGTTTTTTAAAATATTGATAAACAAATCAAACTTTAGCAGCAGCCTTGATTTCTAATTCGCCTTTAACAATATTAGCCTAAACTCCAGGTATGTTAAAATTTCAATAGTTAGTTTAGAGCGATCGCTCATGTACGACAATACAATTGCCGTACTACCATGCCATCCTTATCACCAACACTCACAAACCTGACGCGAGAAATAAATCAGTCAAACTCCTACTGGAGTACGCACAGGTGAATAAATCCTGGAAATCCTCAAATCCTGGACATCCTGATTCTGACAAAAAAGGATTAAAGGATAAACAGGATAAAGTATTTAATTAAATCCTGTAAATCCTCAAATCCTGTACATCCTGATTCAGACAAATTACACAGAACTCAATTGTTTTTCTGCTACTTTGGCTTCTGGACTATCAGATTCAGAAGGTGGTACTAATTGCCAGAACTTAGGTAAATATACTTCCCAATTAGCAATAATTTCCTGTGCCTTGGGTGAACCAGTTTTCCGGGCATGAGTTTGAATTAACTCATACAATTGTTTTGCACCTGCTTCACTGACAACCTGTTGCACTTTGACAATAGCATGATTGACAAAATCAGGGAAATTACCGACTTCATCGAGGAAATAAGCTAAACCGCCTGTCATACCTGCGCCCACGTTACGGCCTGCTTTACCCAGAACCACAATTACACCGCCCGTCATATATTCACAGCAGTGATCTCCAGCCCCTTCAATGACGGCTGTTCCTTTGGAGTTCCGCACCGCAAACCGTTCTCCAGCTAAACCATTGGCAAATAACGCCCCACCAGTAGCACCATAAAGGCAAGTATTCCCGACAATTACGTTTTGGGCTGGGTTGTAGTTAGCATTTGCTGGGGGCTTAATAATAATTTCCCCACCGTTCATACCCTTACCTACGTAGTCGTTAGCTTCCCCAACTAGGGTGAGGGTGACACCATCGAGGTTAAATGCACCGAAGCTTTGCCCCACACTACCCTGGAAATTCAGGTTAATTTGCCCCTTAAAGCCGTCGTCACCGTATTTATGAGCGATCGCCCCAGTTAACCTTGCACCGACTGTTCTATCGGTATTTACAACCGGGAAGGTTTTACTAACTGTGCCGTGATTGCCAATTGCCGCTTGAATATCTACATCAGCCAGTAATTGATCATCCAAAACAGGTCCATTGCTATGAACCTTTTCATGGGTTAACCAACTACGATCAACTTTTGCATCTGGCAACTTAGTTAAACAATCCAAATTCAAAGCCTGGGTTTTATTCAAGTTGACATCAGAACGGACTGTTAACAAGTCAGCCCGGCCAATGACTTCAGACAAAGAACGATATCCCAATTTTGCCAACAGACTCCGCACCTCTTCCGCGATGAAGTAGAAGAAGTTCACAACGTGATCAGGAATGCCGGTAAAGCGTTTCCGCAGTTCTTCCTTCTGAGAAGCTATACCCACAGGACAGTTATTAGTGTGGCAAATCCGCGCCATAATGCAGCCTTCCGCAATCATCGCTATCGAACCGAAGCCGAACTCCTCAGCCCCCATTAACGCGCCAATTAGGACATCCCAGCCGCTTTTTAGACCACCATCTACACGCAAGATGACGCGATCGCGCAAACTGTTTTCCATCAATACCCGATGTACTTCTGTTAAGCCCAATTCCCAGGGACTACCAGCGTGTTTAATAGAAGAAAGCGGTGATGCACCAGTACCGCCATCATGACCCGAAATTTGGATAATATCAGCGTTAGCCTTAGCTACACCTGCCGCAATTGTCCCAATCCCGATTTCTGCCACTAATTTCACGGAAACTTGGGCTTTAGGGTTGATTTGGTGCAAATCAAAAATTAACTGGGCTAAGTCTTCAATGGAATAAATATCATGGTGCGGTGGTGGTGAAATCAAAGTCACACCGGGCTTAGAACGGCGCAACATGGCAATATAGGGGCTTACCTTGGGTCCAGGTAGTTGTCCACCTTCTCCTGGTTTTGCACCTTGGGCAATTTTGATTTCTAATTGTTGGGCTGTAGCTAAATATTGGGGAGTAACGCCAAACCGTCCTGATGCAATTTGTCTAATGGCACTTGCAGCCGTGTCACCATTCCGTAGCCCATTGAGATGGGGGAGAGTAGGAGATTTACCATTAGTATCCACATCTCTCAAAACATTGTAACGAACGGGATCTTCCCCACCTTCACCAGAATTAGATTTACCACCAATCCGATTCATAGCGATCGCTAAAGTTTCATGTGCTTCTCGTGATAACGCCCCTAAAGACATCCCACCTGTACAGAAACGTTTAACAATATCATTAACTGATTCTACCTGTTCTAAAGGAATTGGCGATCGCTCGCTGTGGAAATCTAACAAATCACGCAACGCCGTCACAGGGCGATCTTGCAGATGTTTTTTGTAAACTTCATAATGGTCATACTGCCTACCATTGACCGCCTTATGTAGCGCCTTGGCCAACTCTGGGCTATTCATGTGGTATTCACCACCGGGACGGTATTGGACAAAACCTAAGTTTTCCAACTTCTTCGCCGTCAATTCAGGGAAAGCCTTACTGTGGAAGGATAACACCTCTTGCGCTAATTCGCTGACACTTAAACCACCAATACGGGAAGTTGTACCTCGGAAACCCAAAGCCAATAAATCACCACCAATACCAATGGCTTCAAATATTTGCGCCGCTTGATAACTAGAAAGTAGAGAAATTCCCATCTTCGAGAGGATTTTCAGCAAACCAGATTCTACAGCTTTGCGATAATTTTCTCTAGCTTGATCTAAAGTCAGTCTGGCGATTTTACCCCTTTCCATAAACTGTTGGGTTTTGGGTTCAGACCACCAAGCAGTGACAGTATCTAAGGCCATGTAAGGACAAACCGCACCCGCACCATAACCCAGCAAACAAGCAAAATGATGGGTACTCCAACATTGGGCGGTATCCACAATTAAAGATGTTTTCATCCGTAACCCTTCACGGATTAAGTGATGGTGAACCGCACCAATGGCTAATAAAGGGGGAATATAGGTATATTCTGCCGCAATTCCTGTACCTGTTCTGTCACTTAATATGAGAATCTTCGCACCAGCCCGCACCGATTCCGCAGCTTGTTTTTGCAAAGATTCCACAGCCGTTTTTAAACCATCTGGACCTGTGGCTATGGGGAATAAAGTTGACAATTCCGCCGTTGCAAAACCTGACAGTTTAATAGTTTCTAACTCTGTTTGGGTGAGAACAGGTGACTCTAACTTGAGTCTGCGGGCGTATTCTGGTTTAGGTTCTAATAAATTCCCCTTTTCACCCAGTTCTACCGTCAGAGACATCACCAACTTTTCCCGTAAAGGGTCAATTGCTGGATTAGTAACTTGAGCAAACCGCTGTTTAAAATAGTCGTACAGCAAATGGGATTTTTCTGACAATACCGCTAAAGGAATATCATCCCCCATACAGAAAGTTGCTTCTGCACCCGTACTAGCCATAGGGTGAATCACCATTTCCACATCTTCTATGGTGTAGCCAAAGGCAATTTGCTGTTGTAATAAAACTTGGGGATCAATTTTACTAGTTGATAAATTCCCATTCCCGTTACTTGGGCTATGGTGTCCATTCCCATTCCCATTCCCATTCCCGTTACCATTTCCATTCCCAACGGGTTGGGTTTCGCCTTTAACTAATTTACTCAATTCTTGGCGATGTTGTTGCAACCATTCCCCATAGGGATGTTGTTTAGCAATGCGTTGTTTAATTTCCCAGTTCTTGAGAATTTCCTGGGTGTTTAAATCTACCGCAATCATTTGTCCTGGTCCGAGTCTGCCTTTTTCGAGAATATTCTCTTCAGGGAAATCTACAACTCCAGCTTCGGAGGCAACAACGATATAATCATCTTTGGTAATGACATAACGCGCAGGTCTTAAACCATTACGATCTAGTGTCGCTCCAACTTTTTTACCATCGCTAAATACTAACAGTGCTGGTCCATCCCATGCTTCCTGCAAACCGCTGTAATATTCATAAAAATCCACAATTTCGGGATATTCAGCCAAGGAAGGTTGATTTTTGTAAGCCTCGGGAACCATCATCATTAACCCTTCTAAAGGGCTACGTCCCGATCGCACCAACAACTCTAGTACATTATCTAAAGTAGCGGAATCGCTATTATTCATGTTAACCATTGGCTTGAGTTCGTCAAACCGATCTTCCCAAATTGGATGACTCAGAGTAGCTTCCCGTGCCATCATCCAATTAATATTCCCCAACAGAGTATTAATTTCTCCATTGTGACCCAATAGCCGCATGGGTTGGGCTAAAGGCCATTTAGGCATAGTATTTGTACTAAAGCGGCGATGATATACCGCAAATGCCACTTTAAAAGCCGGATTTTTTAAGTCTTCGTAAAAATCTCCCAAAACAGCGGAACGCACCATGCCTTTATAAACAATTGTGCGACTAGATAAAGAACAAACATAGAAATCTTCAGAAATTTTTCTGCCCGCTTGCATAATACGACGACGGGCAATATACAATTCTCTTTCTAATTCATCCCCGCTTTTATCAGCACAAGAAATTATTACCTGTTCTATCTGTGGTTGATTCTCTTTTGCTTGTAACCCTAATACTTCAGAATGCACTGGAACTACTCGCCAGCCCAGTACAGTTAATTTTTCTTCTGCTGCTATTTGCTCAAATGCAGTTTTAGCAGCTTTGGCGGCTGTCTCATCTTGGGGAAAAAATATCATCCCCACAGCCATATTACTCAAGACAGAAAAATCAATCCCATTCCTGTGATCTTGTGCCAATAATTCCCAAGGAATCGCTGTTAATATCCCCGCACCATCACCAGAATCTTGGTCAGCACTACAACCACCTCTATGTTCTAAGCAAGTTAAAGCAGTTAAAGCTTTATCCAAAATTTCATGACTGGCAATATTTTGACGATGGGTAATAAACCCGACTCCACAAGCATCTCTTTCTTCTACTAACCACTTTTGCCCTAGATATGTATCTGAAAAATTAGTATCTGACACTGTAATTTGCTGACCCTGATTTGATGGTTGATGATTCATACTCTATTCCTGAAATGTTGAGGTACAGATGTTGTTATTACTGCTAGAGGGAAATTTTCTCAGTTTTGGCACTGGATAAAAATACATACAGCAGGATTCAGGAGTCAGGAATCAAACTGGCTTGCTATCCGGCTTTGAATTTAGATCCTGTACATCATTAATCTGCAATCTGCTGTAATTACCAAAGTTTAGAGATAACAATTTTAGCTTGACGTTTAGCCAAAGCTGTGCTACCAATGCCTATCTACTTTTTATTTGTTTACTGTACTTTAAGAACAAACTACCCTAATCCAGAAGAACCTGTAAATCCAAAGGTTTTGAAGTTTGCAGTTTTTTTTGCTCACGGCTTACACCATACAAGCTATTCTTGTTCTTAGCTGATTACTGATAGCTCCCGAAAATTAGCCTATTTTCACTATATGCCCATTTGACAATTCCTAAAACATATCTATTTTTCCCTGTATTTTGGCTGTTTATTTATTATCAACCACAGGAACTTTAGATTTTAGGTTCAAACCCCAAAACCTAAAATTTTCACAGATGAGGATAGGGTGTCCAAATTTCACCTTTAACCCCCAACAATATCATAAGACCTCGCGGTATGCGGGAAACTCAGTCTCTTTAGGGCTGAGAGGGAAGCGACACGGGCGGTTTTAACCGCATTGAATCTTTTTTCATTACCGCCTTGGAGTTGGGAAATTCGGGGTACTTTTGTGATGTACTTTCAACGGGACAATTACCGATTCAAATTTTCCAACTCTGTACGCATAATGTTTTGCTCCAAAGAGCCTCCCATTTCTGGGGTAATGTTAGCTTAGACCAGTTATAAAAGCTTTTTAGACTTGCAACACTGTTTCAGTGACCTTAAAACTGTTTAATTGCAAATGACAGAGCAGGGAACTAGCTTCGCATTCCGGGGTGTCGTGACTCAAATAACGGCTACCCTTCAACTATGCTCAGGGTGGTCTGGTCAGTACAGCTTGTTTGATTTTTCTTGCAAGCTCAGTCCCTTTAGGGCTGGGTTACTGACAGCAGTCTCCAATTAATTTGTATTATTTAGAACAATTTTAGCTAGTATTTTTAGCATGATAATTGTTTGCTACTCTGAATAAGAGACAGAGACCCAATATAAATATTATCACGATAACTTCTAAAAAAGTAATTATTTTTTTAATTTTCTGATAAATTTTCGTTAGACGATGTTTTAAAAGTTTATGGCGAATATAAAGATGCCTCCGGCTCCCGTTAGGGATACGCTACTACAAAAACGAAGTCCACCTATTCCTTCGGAACGCTACGCTAACGTGGACTAATGAAAGGTCAAGGTTTTTAACCCACGAAGGTGGGTTTTGCCTGTGTAGCCGCGATTTCTAATCGCTGGGTTTTGCATAATCACGTTCCCAAATCCGAGTTAATGAAGACGAAACTACTAAATTCCGTATTACCGCTACTGTCAACAGCACTGTGTTTGACTGCTACTTATGGGGCATTGGCTCAAAATACTCCTAGTTTACCAACTCCCGTTCCCAGTGCCGTTAGTGCTGGTAATCAAATTATTCTCAATGGACGGACTTTACCAGGAGCATGGTTACAGCCAAAAGCAACCACAGTGGGAATACAAACTTATCTGAGCGATGGCGCAGTTAAGCAATTAATGGGGGTAGATTTACTCAATAGTAGTAATCCTGGCAAACAACCAGTACAGTGGTTTTCTGGCTTGACAAATCCCCCTATTCTCAATACAAATCTCAGCGGAGGATATCGCTATTTAGATATTACTCAATTAGCACTTAAACAGGGATGGAAAATCCAGGCTAATGGTAATACTTTAGTAATTTCTACCCCTGGTTCCCAACTCAAAAATATCCGTCTGGGTAAACAACCAAAAGGAGATCGGGTTGTTCTAGATTTGGATATGGCGACCCCTTGGCAAATTCGACAGGAATTACCAGTTAAAAAAGTAGTAGATCCTGATGAGATTATTCCTAAATCTACCACACCACCCAATCGAGAATGGACTCTCACCCTAGATGGTACTGCTGATCCGGCTTTAATCCAACGCTATAACTCTCAACCTACTACACCACAAACTCCCCCATCAATAATTCAAAAAGTGGAAGTAGTTAATAATCAAACAATTGTGCGGTTTAGTGTTCCCTTTGGTCAGTCTGTAAAAGTTAGTACGATTCCCCAACCAAATCGCATAGTTATTGATATTCAACCTGATGCAATGGTAGAAAAAACTATTGCTTGGGCGCGGGGATTACAATGGCGACAGCAGTTGGTAACTTTAGGAACAGATCGCTTTCCTGTAGTTTGGTTAGATATTAACCCACGTACTGTAGGATTAAGCATTAAACCGATAATTACTAACCCGCAAACATTAACTGGTACAGCCCCTTTAATCCAAACTGCTCAAAATCACTTAGCAGTAGCCGCCATTAATGGTGGTTATTTTAACCGTAATAATAGATTGCCTTTAGGGGCAATTCGGCGAGATAATCAATGGATATCGGGTCCAATTCTCAACCGAGGAGCGATCGCTTGGAATAATAACGGACAATTCTATTTTGGTCGCCTCACCCTCACAGAAACCCTAATTACCAACAATAATCAACGTTTACCCATTTCTCTACTTAACACTGGCTATGTCCAACGCGGTATCGCTCGTTATACTCCAGTCTGGGGAAATACTTATACACCTTTAGCCGACAATGAAACTATCGTAGTTGTCGCAAACAATCAAGTAATTAACCAGTTAGCAGGAGGTAAAAGTGGTATAACGGCTATTCCCATTCCCGAAAATGGTTATCTCCTCATCTTCCGTAACCAGACTCCACAACTACCCATTGGCACAAAAGTCTCCCTTACCAGCGCTACTACCACACCTGAATTTAGTCGCTACCCTCACATTATTGGTGCAGGTCCCCTATTAGTCCAAAATCGGCAAATAGTCCTGGATGGACCAGCAGAAACATTTAACCCAGCTTTTATGAAAGGTCAAGCAGTTCGCAGCAGTATTTGTACCACTTCCACAGGAAATCTCATGATTGCTGCTGTACATAATCGGGCTGGTGGTGGTGGACCAACTTTAGCCGAACAAGCACAATTAATGCAAACAATGGGTTGTATAAATGCTTTAAATTTAGACGGTGGTAGTTCTACCAGTCTCTATTTAGGCGGTCAGTTACTTGATCGTTCCCCCAATACAGCAGCCCGTGTTCACAACGGGATTGGGATTTTCATATCACCAAAAGCTCCCAAATAGGTGAACGGTGAACAAAGATTCAGATTAATCCATTATTTTTTTGATGAAGACTTTATGTAGACAAATTAGTTTCCGCAAGGGACTTTACCTTTCAATGGTGAGTTTTGCTATCTTTATCAAAGTGGCTAAATCTTGTCCCTTTTTCATCAACCAACTGTTCCGACTAAAAACAGGTTTGTTATGTCTCCAACCGAGGTAACTATGGCTAAATTATCAGAAACTGCCCCAAATACTCTCACTCTGCAACCAACAATTAATTCTAGAAGTATTGCTGCTGGTGAATTACGTCCTTGGGGTTCTTTCACCGTCTTGGAAGAAGGGCGCGGATATAAAATTAAGCGAATTGAAGTAAAGCCTGGACATCGCCTCAGCTTACAAATGCACCACCACCGCAGTGAACACTGGATTGTTGTTTCTGGTACAGCTAAAGTAGTTTGTGGCGACAAAGAAATCTTATTAAGCAATAATCAATCAACCTATGTCCCCCAATGTACAACCCATCGGTTAGAAAATCCCGGTGTGATTCCTTTGGTTTTAATTGAAGTCCAAAATGGTGAATATCTCGGAGAAGATGATATTATTCGCTATCAAGATGATTATGCCCGTTCTGAAAAATAGGAATAGGCAATAGGGAATTTTTCTTCTTTCTGGCAACGGACAACTGACCACTGACAACGGACAACTAACAACTGACTAATAAAAAAATTCCATGATTCATTTAAGTCCAGCAGCCATTAATGAAATCGGGCGTTTAAAGTCTAAACAACCATCAGATACCTTATTTCGCTTACAAGTGAAGTCTGGTGGTTGTGCCGATTGGTTTTATGATCTTGCTTTTGATGCAACAGTACAATCTCAAGATCAGGTTTTAGAGTTGCATGATCTTCGCGTAATTATAGACCCAGAAAGCCTGAATTACATCAATGGGTTATCAATAGATTATTCAGAAGATTTGATGGGTGGAGGTTTTCGCTTTTATAACCCCCAAGCAACATCAACCTGTAGTTGTGGTAATTCTTTCTCTATTGGTTAGTGGTCATTGGTCATTAGTCATTGGTCAGTTGTCAATTGTCATTGGGAAAATTCTTTCTTCCCCCCCAACTTCCCCAACTTCCCCAACTTCCCCAACTTCCCCAACTTCCCCAACTTCCCTGTTCCCTCCTAAAAATGATTGACAGAAAATCAGAAAAAAAGATATAATCAGGATTTGTTAAAACTTAGATCATAAAGCAGCTTCACGCGCTGTAACTCATGCCAACAATACAGCAGCTAATACGTAGTGAACGCGAACTAGCGCGTCAGAAAACCAAGTCCCCTGCTCTGAAGCAATGCCCGCAACGGCGAGGCGTTTGCACCAGAGTATACACAACTACACCTAAAAAGCCTAACTCAGCACTCCGCAAGGTAGCCAGGGTAAGACTTACCTCTGGATTTGAAGTAACAGCTTACATCCCAGGTATCGGTCATAACTTACAAGAACACTCCGTAGTTATGATTCGTGGTGGTCGGGTCAAAGACTTGCCCGGAGTTAGATACCACATTATTCGTGGCACATTAGATACAGCCGGGGTTAAAGACCGGAAACAAGGCCGTTCCAAATATGGAACTAAGCTCCCAAAAGCAGGTAAAAAATAGGTAAGTGGCGGTTAATCGCGTCAAATACGGTTAATCGTCCTACCTGCCAACTGCATAAAAACCAGCAGTAACGAATTTTTTTAAGAAAATCAAACTGTATCTGGCATAAAAACAAGTTGTATGAGTTTGAAGAGGATAATCTTGTAAACGATAACAGCACTTTAATCTAAATTTTAAAGTTGATTAAGTTGTCGTCTTCTGTGTCTGGTAGCAGATAATAAGTGAATTAATTCAGCCTCCTCTCAACTGATAGCGATCGCATGGCACAAGCCATAAAGGAAAATGCAGGAAAAATTAGCAGCTAAATTAAACCGCTTTTAGTTTCCTGTGTTCTGGTAGCATATAATTTCGTGACCAAATTCCGTATTCAAGGATGAAGTATGTCTCGTCGTGGTGTTAGTCAAAGGCGCGCAGTTCCGCCTGACTCAGTGTATAATAGTCGCCTGATCAGCATGATGATGCGACGAATAATGCGTCATGGCAAAAAATCAATTGCCGCAAGAATAGTTTATGACGCTTTGAAAACTATTGAAGAACGTACTGGTGGAAGTCCACTAGAAACTTTTGAAAAAGCAGTGCGTAATGCGACACCATTGGTAGAAGTTAAAGCTCGCCGAGTTGGTGGAGCAACTTACCAAGTACCTATGGAAGTACGTACAGATCGCGGTACTACCCTAGCATTGCGGTGGTTAGTGCAGTATTCTCGTCAACGTCCAGGAAGAACTATGGCTGGGAGACTAGCTAATGAGTTAATGGACGCAGCGAATGAAACTGGTAGTGCTATTCGTAAGCGCGAAGAAACACATCGGATGGCGGAAGCAAACAAAGCGTTTGCACATTATCGTTACTAAGTAGAAAAACGATATATCGTCTTCTCATGTGCGGTATATCGTAGAATTTATAGCTAATGCCCAAAAAGGCAACTGCCTAGCTAGGCTCACAAAAAAAGACGGTTTTCCGTAAAAGTATAGAATCTTAACAAAGAGTAATATACGAGATATCATGAGGCGACAACCTTAGGAGGTAACTGTGGCACGCACGAACCCGCTAGAGAAAGTACGCAATATCGGTATTGCGGCGCATATAGATGCGGGCAAAACAACGACAACAGAGAGAATATTATTTTACTCTGGGATCATTCATAAAATTGGCGAAGTTCACGAAGGAACTGCCGTTACAGACTGGATGGAACAAGAACGGGAGCGGGGAATTACTATCACTGCTGCTGCTATTAGTACCAGTTGGAATGATCATCAAATTAACATTATTGATACTCCAGGTCACGTAGATTTCACAATTGAAGTTGAACGTTCCATGCGAGTATTAGATGGTGTAATCGCTGTATTTTGTTCCGTAGGTGGTGTCCAACCACAATCAGAAACAGTATGGCGACAAGCAGACCGCTATAAAGTGCCTCGCATTGCCTTTATCAACAAGATGGATCGCACTGGTGCGAACTTCTATAGAGTGCATGACCAGATGGTTGATCGCTTGCGAGCTAACGCCATTGCTATTCAACTGCCTATCGGTAGTGAAACTGAATTTAAAGGGATTATAGACTTGGTGAAAATGTGTGCATATATGTACACAAACGATCAAGGAACAGATATCCAAACAACAGAAATTCCAGCGGAACTAACCGAAAAAGCAGCCCAATACCGCACCAAGTTGGTAGAAGCAGTATCAGAAACTGATGATGTGCTGATGAATAAGTACTTCGAGGGCGAAGAACTGACAGAAGCAGAAATCTGTGCTGCCCTCCGCAAAGGAACAATTGCGGGGACAATCGTACCAGTGCTTTGCGGTTCAGCCTTTAAGAACAAAGGCGTGCAATTGATGTTGGATGCGGTAATAGATTACCTGCCATCACCACTGGAAGTTCCACCAATTCAAGGAACACTACTCAACGGTGATCCGGTAGAACGTCATGCTGATGATGAAGAACCATTATCAGCTTTGGCATTTAAGATTATGGCTGATCCTTATGGTCGCCTTACCTTCGTTCGGGTTTATTCTGGTGTGCTGAAGAAAGGTAGTTACGTTCTTAACGTCAGCAAGAATAAAAAAGAACGGATTTCTCGGTTAGTGCTAATGAAAGCAGATGACCGACAAGACGTAGATGAACTACGAGCAGGTGATTTGGGTGCTGCTTTAGGATTAAAAGATACCTTAACAGGTGATACACTTTGTGATGAAGGTTCACCAGTAATTTTGGAATCCTTGTTTATTCCTGAGCCTGTAATCTCGGTAGCGGTTGAACCCAAAACCAAGAACGACATGGACAAGCTTTCCAAAGCTCTACAATCTTTGAGTGAAGAAGACCCCACCTTCCGTGTGCGTGTTGATCCAGAAACCAACCAAACCGTAATTGCGGGAATGGGAGAATTGCACCTAGAAATTCTCGTAGATCGGATGTTACGGGAATTTAAAGTAGAAGCAAACGTTGGTGCGCCTCAAGTGGCTTACCGCGAAACCATCCGCAAAGCCGTTGAGAAAGTTGATGGTAAATTTATCCGTCAGAGTGGTGGTAAGGGTCAGTATGGTCACGTAGTGATCAATTTAGAACCAGGTGAACCCGGTACGGGTTTTGTCTTTGTTTCTAAAATTGTCGGTGGGATTGTACCCAAAGAGTACATCGGACCGGCTGAACAGGGCATGAAGGAATGTTGTGAATCCGGTATTTTAGCTGGATATCCACTCATTGATGTCAAAGCCACATTAATACATGGTTCTTATCACGACGTAGACTCTTCAGAAATGGCTTTCAAAATTGCTGGTTCTATGGCAATCAAGGAAGCGGCGACAAAAGCCTCTCCTGTGATCTTAGAGCCGATTATGAAAGTTGAAGTAGAAGTACCTGAAGACTATATCGGTAACGTGATTGGTGATTTAATCTCCCGTCGGGGACAGATTGAAAGCCAAAGCACTGAACAGGGACTGGCAAAGGTGGTATCGAAAGTTCCATTGGCAACCATGTTTGGTTATGCCACTGATATTCGGTCGAAAACCCAAGGTAGAGGTATCTTTACAATGGAGTTTAGTACCTACGAAGAGGTGCCTCGCAGCGTGGCTGAGGGCATTATCTCAAAAAGTAAAGGGAACGCTTAATTAAAAAAGGAAACGACTATTTATGGCACGCGCAAAGTTTGAAAGAAATAAAGATCACGTTAATATCGGTACTGTTGGCCACGTTGACCACGGCAAAACTACTTTAACAGCAGCCATTACAATGACATTAGCGGCTATGGGTAACGCTGTGGCTAAAGGCTATGACCAAATTGATAATGCACCTGAAGAAAAAGCACGGGGTATTACAATCAATACTGCTCACGTAGAGTATGAAACTGAAAAACGTCACTATGCTCACGTAGACTGCCCTGGACACGCTGACTATGTGAAAAACATGATCACTGGTGCAGCGCAAATGGATGGAGGCATCCTGGTAGTTGCTGCTACTGATGGTCCTATGCCCCAAACCCGTGAACACATCCTCTTAGCAAAACAAGTGGGTGTTCCTAGTCTGGTCGTCTTCTTGAACAAACAAGACATGATGGATGACGAGGAATTGATGGAATTGGTAGAAATGGAATTGCGGGAACTGCTCACCGATTATGATTTCCCCGGTGACGATATTCCCATTATCAAAGGTTCAGGTCTGAAAGCGCTGGAAGCAATGACCGCTAATCCCAAAACTCAGCGCGGTGAAAATGAGTGGGTAGACAAAATCTATGAGTTGATGGATGCTGTAGATGCTTCTATTCCTACTCCTGAGCGGGCTATAGATAAACCATTCTTGATGGCTGTGGAAGATGTGTTCACAATCACAGGTCGTGGGACTGTGGCTACTGGACGGATCGAACGCGGTAAAGTTAAGGTGGGCGATACTGTTGAGTTGGTTGGGATCAGAGATACCCGTAGTACCGCTGTTACCGGGATCGAGATGTTCAAGAAGAGCCTTGATGAAGGTATGGCTGGCGACAACGCAGGTGTACTACTTCGCGGTATGAAGAAAGAAGACATTGAGCGTGGTATGGTAATCGCTAAACCAGGTTCAATTACACCCCATACTCAGTTTGAAGGCGAGGTTTACGTTTTAACGGAGAAAGAAGGTGGTCGGAAAACACCATTTTTCGCCGGTTATCGTCCTCAGTTCTATGTGCGGACAACTGATGTAACTGGTACGATCAAAGCCTTTACCTCTGATGAAGGTGCAGATGTGGAAATGGTAATGCCTGGCGATCGCATCAAGGTAACAGTAGAATTGATCAATGCGATCGCTATTGAAGAAGGTATGCGTTTCGCTATTCGTGAAGGTGGACGCACTATTGGTGCGGGCGTTGTCGCTAAAATCTTGAAATAACACTCACGTTTTTGCTCTCATTTAAAAGGAGTGGAGATGAATCCTATAATCTCTGCTCCTTTCTATTCCCATAAACAATTTTAAATTTTGGATTGGGGATGAAATTTAACATCTAAAAATCTAAAATCTAAAGTCTAAAATTTACCGAACCTGGAAAACTAAACATGGCAACTCTACAGCAGCAAAAAATTAGAATTCGCTTAAAAGCATTTGACCGACGTTTATTAGATACATCTTGCGAGAAGATTGTAGACACCGCTAATCGGACTAACGCTACAGCTATTGGACCGATTCCTTTACCCACAAAACGTAAGATATATTGCGTACTGCGATCGCCTCACGTAGATAAAGATTCCCGTGAACACTTTGAAACCCGCACCCATCGTCGGATTATTGACATTTATCAACCTTCTTCTAAAACTATTGATGCACTCATGAAGCTAGATTTGCCTTCTGGTGTAGATATTGAAGTCAAATTGTAAGTTTGTCATTGGTCAGTAGTCATTGGTCATTGGTCAGTGGTGAAGGAAAAACAATTGACAACGGACAACGGACAACAGACAACGGACAATTAGCTCTGAGAAAATTTATCTCAGGGCTTTTTATTTGCTATAAAACATCATGATAAAATATAAATAAAGGTACGGAAAATATAATATTTTAAGACTACAATTTATACTTAACTAACAATCCTAACAATGACATCTTCTTCTAGAATTGCAGTGCGTGAACTACCTCTATTCCCATTACCAGAAGTGGTTCTATTTCCGACTAGACCATTACCTTTACATATTTTTGAGTTTCGCTACAGAATCATGATGAATACGATTTTGGAGAGCGATCGCCGATTTGGGGTATTGATGATTGATCCCACCAAGGGGACAATTGCTAATGTGGGTTGTTGTGCGGAAATTCTGCATTATCAGCGGCTACCTGATGACAGAATCAAGCTATTAGCTTTAGGACAACAAAGATTTCGGGTTTTAGAATATGTCCGCGAAAAGCCTTATCGCGTCGGTTTGGTAGAATGGATTGAAGATCAACCACCAGCTAAGGATTTACGTCCTTTAGCTTCAGAAGTAGAACAACTATTGCGGGATGTGGTTCGTCTTTCCGCTAAGTTAACAGAACAAGAAATTGAATTACCAAACGATTTACCAGATTTACCCACAGAACTATCTTATTGGATAGCGAGTAATCTCTATGGTGTCGCTCCCGAACAGCAAGCATTATTAGAAATACAGGATACAGTTGCTCGTTTAGAACGAGAAGCGGAAATTCTCACTTCTACTCGCAATCATTTAGCAGCGCGTTCTGTGCTTAAAGATACGTTTAATGAGATGGGATAAACTTGCCAAACTTTAAACTTTCACTCGCTGTTGCTAAGATTTGATGTAACTGTTCACACTCCCCCACTAAAAAGGAATTAGGAAGTAACAGGGATAGGAG
>NZ_VIKX01000067.1 GCF_009711935.1 Dolichospermum sp. UHCC 0259
CCTACTTCTACCTACCCTATAAACTCTCGAAAGTGGGGGGAGAGTGAAAAACTACAAGAAATAATAGCTATTTTGAAAAAAGCAACTGAGTTTAATATTTTAGCTCAAGATGACATGGTGTATAGTTTTGCTCATCAGTCATATCAAGAAACTTTAGCAGGGGATTATTTTAACACTTTATTTCCATGATACCTACCGAATATTATACCAATCCTAAATATTTTGAAATGATACGTCGTGCTACTGGTTTATTAGATAGTGAGCAAAGAGAAAAACGCATCAAAGATATTGCTGAACATAATATTTTATTAGCGGCACAATGTAAACTAACTTGTGTTGATGAAGAAAGAGAATTAGTTAATTTTCTAATTACAATAGCCGAAAGAGAGGCAATTTCTTTTGACAACCCTAAACTTTCCATTAATGGTTTAATTGCACTGATAGAGTTAGATTGTTATGATAATTTTATTAAAATACTACATCAAATAGATTCAAGAAATATCGAGCAGAATCGAATTTTTGAAAAGCTTTTTGCAATGGAAAATATAAATATAGATATAAAATTAGAAATAATTAATTTGATTTTAAAAACTGTAGAAACAAAAAGAGAACTAATACTTTTAATTTTTCGCTTTTGCAAAACATTAAATCCACTAAATAAAATTATTCTTGATAAGAAGAATATAGATAAAGTTTTAAAAATATGTGATTTTTTATTACTCCCTGGCAGAAAAAATACCAATATAATACCACTAATTCTCAAACTTATATATATATTTAATTTGTCAAGTTTTTTCAATAAAATTGACATTATTAATTTTATTAATGTACTTATTGATAAATATAAATTTGTTGAGAATTATCAAATTATTATTAATTTAGGATTTGAGAATCAATTTTCACCTGACTTTGTTGTAAATAGATATATAGAAAATCATTCATGGGTAGAAACATTAAATTTTATAAATAAATTCAACTTAAATATAGGAAAATATGCTCAAAAAATTACTCCTTTGATCATTGCAACTATGCAAAAGGAAAATATATCAAAAATATGTATTTACAGCAGAATATTAGATAAATATAATTATCCTATGGAAAATATAATTACAACAATTATTTGTAGAATAAAATCATCTTTGAAAAGGAGACATCCTAATCACCTATCATCAATACTAGAAATAATACAAAGATATGATATTCCTATAGAAGATTTTGTTCTTATAGCAATTGAAAGAGTTGATACTTCTTTTCAAAAATATAATTCTCAAGAAATGGATAAAGCTCTATCAATATTTGAACAAATATGCACATATAAATATACAATACATTCTAATTTATATTTAGTAATACAAAAATGGATTAATATTGTGGTTACTAGAAATAATCTCAATAAGAGTAAAAGAGTAAATTTATTAAAAAAAATTGATAATTTTATAACCTATCAAACTTGTCAAGAAAATATGACGCAAGATCAATTGATAGAAATCAATAAATTCTTGCAAGAACAAATGAGAATTATTAAAACCCAAAAAAAACAGAAATTAGTAGATAAAAAAATAGAAATATCCTCAATTCAAGAATGTAAAATAATAAATATTATTCCAAGTATAATTTTCGTGAAAATTGAAAATGAAACTCGTAGATGTAGTATTTATATTGGTGAATTGAGTAATTCTTATATCCCAAATATTAATGATTTCAAATATAAGGGAGAAAAGTTATACATAGGACAAAATTTAATTGCAAAGGTGATTAGTATAGACAAAAACTATGGTATTCAGTTATCTATAAAAGCATTGAATTAATCATAAAAATGCTTTTGCTTATTGCTTATTGCTTATTGCTTATAATAGTATATAGTGTAATTAGAATGCGATCGCTTTTTGGGTATGTGGTTGTGGAGTGCGATCGCTTTTTGATGTAGGTAGGATGATGAAGAGCGATCGCTTATTACCCTTACAGTTGAAAAATAAGCAAAACCCTTGCTAAAATAATATTACTCACCCACTAAACTACAAAAAATCCATGCAAACCAAAGAATTAATCATACAGGAAATAGAGCAAATACCAGAAATTGAACTAACTCAAATACTTAATTATATTCGTGCTGTCAAAGAAAAAAGCAACTCTCAACCAACTGAATATAAACCTATTTGGGAAGTAGCTGATGATATCATCAAAGATATTCCTCAAGAAGTCTTAGAAACACTTCCTTCAGATGGAGCAGAAAAACATGATTACTATCTTTATCAACAAAATTTCATACAAGAATAAACAATAGATAATGAAAAGCGTTTTTGCGGATACGTTTTATTGGGTAGCATTAATTAATAAAAGTGATTCATGGCATCATCGTGTCAGAAATTATAGCAGTAATCTTGGAAATATTAAAATTATCACCACAGAGGAAATTTTAACAGAAACCATAAATTTTTTTGCTGCTTTTCCCACGCCAATGAGATCAGCAGTTTCTCAGCTAATAACTCAAATTATTGCAGATCATAATATTCAAGTAATACCTCAAACCCATGAATCATTTATAGCAGGTTTAGAGTTATTTCAACAACGATTTGATAAAGGATATAGTTTAACAGACTGTATTTCTATGATGACAATGAAAAAGTTCAATATCATAGAAATCTTAACTCATGATAAACATTTTACACAAGAGGGGTTTCTCATCTTGTTTAAAGATTAATAGTTAAACTGGGTATAGCCTCTAAGAGCGATCGCTTCTTGGTTATGGTTTGGAAGTGCGATGGCTTTTGGATGTAGGGAGTTTGAAGTGCGATCGCTGTTTGATGTAGGTAGGATGGAGTGCGATAGCAAAGCTCACCGAAGGTATCGCTTTTTATCTTATGGTTTTGGTAGAGCGAAGTTGATATAATTGTAAAAATAGACTTCATCCATCAACCAGTATCAAATAAATGAATCAACAAACTACCTTTAAAGAAATTGCTTCTCAAGTGCAATTATTCCAGAGTATAGAACAAAAAGAGACATTTATATTTGTACTCGGTGCTTTAACATCTCGGTTGATTAGTTTACATAAAGCAGCCGAAATCATGGACATGGATACAGAAATATTTTTGAAAGTTTTAGAATTAATGGGAATAGATTTTTCATATCTTACTGTTGAAGATATCGCTATAGAAAAAACCTGGTAAGCATGATGAAAATAGTATTTAACTCTTCCCCTTTAATTTTCCTATCTCGGTTAAATTTCCTTGATTTATTCCTGACAACCGAATCGCAATTTTTATTACCAGAAAGTGTTAAAGAAGAAATCAGTGCTAAACAAGATAAATCATCAATACATATTAATACACTAATCGCTGAGAATAAATTATTAGTCCAAAAAGTACAATTAGTTTCTTTAGCTAATCGCTTAAATGAGCGTTTAGGAATAGGAGAATCTCAAGCTATTACTTTAGGTATAGAATTACAACCAGATTATATTATTTTAGACGACTTTGCGGCTAGAAAAGAAGCAATAAGATTAGGATTAAATGTTAAAGGAACTTTAGCAGTAATTCGTAAATTACAACTAGATGATAAAGTTAACATTTCTGATTTAGATATATTGTACCAACAAATCAGGGATGTTAATTTTAGAGTAAAACGAGAAATTTTTGATAGTATTTTTGAGAATTGATAAATGAGGGATAAAACAAGCGTTAAAAAGATTGAGTAAAAATTAATGAAACTCGCAAATCAAAAAATTGGCAGCGAAAACTCAACGCTTAATCAGTTATTAATGGAATTACAGGAAGAATGCCAAAATGTGATTTCTTTGGTTAATCAATTACAACTGTAGTTTTTCACTCTCCCCCCACTTTCGAGAGTTTATAGGGTAGGTAGAAGTAGG
>NZ_VIKX01000068.1 GCF_009711935.1 Dolichospermum sp. UHCC 0259
CTCCTATCCCTGTTACTTCCTAATTCCTTTTTAGTGGGGGAGTGTGAACAGTTACAATGATATTTCTCCTTGTTTACCCATCATTTCTTTAGGTTGAGCCATGATTGTGTTAGCTTGAGTATTTTGGGAGAAAATACCAGCATTAACGCTATGAGTAATCCCAATCATACTAACTAAACCGGCGATACCTAATAAGGAAAGGGTTGTAAGCTTTTTCATGATTTTGATGTGATTTATTTTGGCTTTCATTAGATATACAAAGCTCAAGCCAAAATGGATTTATCAAATTTGAGATTTTTTTAAAGATTTTTTTTATACCAATTTTTATGTATAAATTAGGGTGCGTTACATTGATGCGTATATATTTGATGGTGCGCTATATTTCATTAACGCACCCTACAGGATTGGCGATCGCGTATGATCAAAGTATTCTTGGATATCTGGGAGTTTAAACCATGTCAATCGCTGAGTTAATTCCTCTAATCAATAGTCAACATTTTTTAGGAGGTGCTGTTTCTGAAAAATTTACCAGATGATTTAGACATTGCCGAAATTCATCAAGCAATTGGTAATCTTGTTATTCGATTTCCATTACTTCATTGCCAAGAATGTGCCA
This sequence comes from Dolichospermum sp. UHCC 0259, assembly GCF_009711935.1. GTDB lineage: Bacteria > Cyanobacteriota > Cyanobacteriia > Cyanobacteriales > Nostocaceae > Dolichospermum. Next base: position 617 of record NZ_VIKX01000068.1, read on the forward strand.
AGACACTCAAACAGTGGCTAAAACAACGTAAAATTCCTGGTAAACTTTGGCGACTTTCGACGATATACGACAATGAAGACTTTATTTTGAGCGTTCGCCTAGAAAAACAAGGTTGCTTTGAAACTATTACGGAAAATGGCGTTCATTACGGTGTTGAAGTTTTTGGCAAAATTTTCGACAACCTTTCCCGACAAGGACTATACCCAGATGAGTGGATTCAAGATTTTACTTCTCTATCCAATGAGTTTAAAATAGAAGTAATAGAAGAATTTTGAAAATTTTTAATGGAGTTAACTCAATGAGTGCATTATTCAACTTAATAGCAAAAATTAAAACCAAACCCGGTTTATATTTGGGAACAGCATCTATCAGTAATTTACGGATGTTTATCTTGGGATATCGCTTTTCTCGTTCTGAATTAGGTATTACTAATACCGAAAATGAAAGTGATTTTTATAAAAACTTTCAACCTTGGTTACAAACCCGCTTATCTATTCATACTGTTAATGCTTGGGATAAAATTATTTTACTCACCTGTATTGATGAAAAAGCTGCATTTGATTACTTTTTTCAATTACTAGATGAATTTATCCAAAGAGACAAAAGCCAAGATATTGAACCAATTCTGGCTGAACCATCCTCTAAAAATTCTCAAAAAGCTGCCTGAATAATAATACTGAATCTTACTGTGCTTGGTTGTTTCTGTCGCAGTTAATCACAGTTAAACAATCACAAAAAAATGGATTTTGTGCGATCGCTTTTCTCAAAGATGTTTAACAGTGAAATTATTGAGATTCCATTAACGCACGCTAGAGGATTGGCGATCGCACTTATTTGAGTTTTTCACATATTAGTTCTACAAAATTTCTGACTATACATTGCTCACCTGCATCATAGCTAAATGAAGAGGGAGATGAACTTGATGAACTCCACCATGAACCACCAGAAGAGATATTTATGCCTATGCCCAAGGAATCCTCAGCAACCTCGTCAGGAATCTCGATGTCAAACTCTTCTTCTAGTACCATCACAAGTCCAATTAAATCAGATTCATCTGCACCCAGATGGTTCGATAGATGGCTGTCTAAAGTTACTTCTCTCTCTTCTACACATAACTGTTCACTAATTAGTTCCCGAACTCTAACAAAAACTTTTGCTTTGCGCTCATCACCTCCGAACTTGCCTAGTGCATCAGTCACTTTGGAAAGAAATTGGGGATCTGACTCAGTAATATTACGAGCTTTTTCGGCTTCAGCAATACGACGGGCTTCTTCAGATGCTTCTTGAGCTTTTTGTTCTGCAATACGACGGGCTTCTTCGGCAAGTTGATTCTTTATAGCCCTAATTCGAGAATCAACTATATCTCTTACTACACTAAGTTCCACCTTATGTCCACTTTGCTGATAAATTTTTGTTGCTATATCCCACACAAATTGGTCACGCTTAGTCTCAGATTCACTAATATTTTGCTTATTAAATAATGTGCTTTCGTCTAAATGCTTGTTGACCATCATCTTCAGGATTTGTAATTCGTAACTTTTATCAGATCCACTCATCAGCTAATCTCCTGTAGTTTTACCGATACCCATAATATCAAGAACAAGTTGAAATAATTACAAATTATCCTGGATTGTAGGTATTTTAACCTTGACGGTATTCCCTGAAGATGCGCTCGAATTGCACAACCATGACGTAAATCATAAGGTTGAAAATCAATTCCCACTTTTCTAAACCATCTGGATATATCTCTGGGCATCCAATTAATATTTTGTACAGATGCAATTTTTGCCACCTTTTTTTTCTCAAATCTTTAATGATTTGGGATTGTGTAAATCAAATATTAAGGATGAATTTGACTTAAAATATAGCGCAACCTGTCATAATCATCTTTGAGTAACATACTCAGATGTCTTCCAGCTTTAATCAACCATTCTCGATCAGTTTTTCGTAACTGATATACTCCTCGAATAGCGGCAGCAGCTAAAGAATCTACAGGCGCACCACTAATAAAAAGTAATGTTCGTAAAAAATCTAATTCTTCTGTAAACTGAATAATTTCTTCTGCCTGACAGTGATTAACAGCTTGGTGAATTTGTGGCGGACGGGGTGGCAAGTATTGATATACTTTGCCATTAGTACCTATATTTACAGACTTTTCCTTAAATCCCACAATTGCGGCGCGAAATTCAGTTTTAAGCATAGAAAATATCTGGGGTTGTTCCTCACGCAAAGCTTCCAAAGATAATCCCAATGCAACTGCCCGATGTACAGAATCAATAGGCATAGTTGTCGCATGATAAACTACAGCATAAACTTGATTACCAGATTCTTCATCCACAGCGCAAACCCAACTCCCAAAAGGTGGCATGGGTGGAAAACTCAAGTCTTCTGGTTCTAAACATTGAGCCAAAAATTCCGTAGTTGTGGTTTCAATTATCTCTGCAAAGTGATGAGAATGGCGATTTTCAATAGCAAACTGTGGTAAAGGTAGACGCATAAGCAATTAAGGAATAGGGAACAGGGAATAGGGAACAGTAAAATAATTTATGTAATTAATTATGTTGCATTATTTACAGTAGTTGCATAATTTTTTTAAAACTGCCATTAGTCAATAATCTTAGTAAATAACTAATAACCACTGACTAATGACTAAATTACTATTTCCCTTTTTTCGGAACTGTAGTTTCAACAGGTTCTAATTCTGTTAAGCGGAAAGTAATTATTTTATCCCAATTACCACCTTCAAATAATACAGCTACTTTACCATCACTCACTCGTTGGACAAGTCCTTCAGACCGATAATATGTATCTGCGGGATTTTTGACGCGAACAGTTGCTCCAGGCAGGATCATCATATTTACCTTCAATAGTTTCCTATTAATAGCTTAATGCTTATTAGGGAACAGGGAACAGGGAACAGGGAATAGGGGGGAGCAGGGGAGCAGGGGAGAAAATTATCTTCTTTCTTCCTCTTCCTTCTTTCTTCCTGAACTCCTACCCCTCTGCCCCTCTGCTCCTCTGACTCCTCTTTAATAATACTTTTGCCGTTGACGATAATTAGCTACAGATTCTACTATACCGATCGCAATAAAGTTAGTCAGCATCGCCGAACGTCCATAACTCATCCAAGGTAAGGGAATCCCCGCTACTGGTGCTAAACCAACTGTCATCCCCACATTCACAATCAGTTGAAACACAATCATAGACAAAACACCTATAGCTAAAAGTGAACCGAAGTTATCTTTGGCTGTTTGAGCTACGTGAAGTAAACGAAAGCAAATCACGCAAAAAACTGATAGTAAAATCAAGCAACCTACAAGACCAAATTCTTCAGCAACAGCCGAGAAAATAAAATCTGTGTGCTGTTCAGGAACGAAATTGAGTTGAGTCATGGGACCTTTAAACAAACCCCAACCCCAAACTTCACCAGCGCCAATAGCAATGCGAGATTGAATCAGGTGATAACCAGCACCAAGAGGATCATGTTCAGGGTTAATAAATACACTAAGTCGGTTTTTTTGATACTCCTTTAACACATGATTCCAGGCAAAAATGCCTAATTCACCACCGAGCAGATTAAGACATAATGATCCAATAGCACCAATACCAAACCGCTTCCAGGGGAGACTAACCCAACCAACTATCCCCATCGCTACTGCCCATAGTAAACCCAATATACTCAATGATATTTCCTTAGATAAAACTATGGGTGTTGATAGTGGCCAAGATATACTAAATAGAATTGCTGCTATGACCGGGGAAATCATGAGTATTAACCAGCAGGGGTTAGCATTTGCCCAGTACAGCATTCCTAAAAATATTGACCCAAATACCAGTGATGTTGCCAAGTCTGGCTGTAAAAATACCAATGCCCAAGGTACAGCAGTAATTGCCAAGACACGAAAAACACTCTCAAGAGTAGAAGCAGTCTGTCTATGTAACAACGCAGCTAAGGTAATGATTAGCCCTATTTTGGCAAATTCTGAGGGTTGGACATTAAAACCGGCAATACTAATCCAACGCTGTGCGCCTTTGGCACTAGTACCGGCAATCATGACAATTATTAAACTAAAGTTCGTTAGCCCATAAGTAAACCAATGCCACTGCATTAAGTTTTCATAACGGCAACGAGCTAAAAATAAGGCAATAGTTGAACCAATAGCAGCTATCAGCCAGTGCCACCACCAGTCAGTTACAGGTTGCTTTAATTCTGTACTCAGAATCATTAGCCCCCCGAACATACTAACAGCAACGGGGAGAAGAAATAGTAGCCCATCCATTTGTTGCCAGGGTTTAAGCCAGGATTGCCAACGCATTTTCGGGAACGACGGTTTTAATAACATTGTGTGAGGTGGAAGTTGGGCAGGGGAGTAGGGGAGTAGGGGAATATTTATGCCTATGCCCAAGGAATCCTCAGCAACCTCGTCAG
>NZ_VIKX01000069.1 GCF_009711935.1 Dolichospermum sp. UHCC 0259
CTATCCCTGTTACTTCCTAATTCCTTTTTAGTGGGGGAGTGTGAACAGTTACAACCGCACTCCGAAGTTTATCACAAATGGGTTTACTTCTAGCCCTTGATGATTTTGGTACAGGTCATTCTTCCCTATCTCGCCTACAAGTATTGCCGTTTGATAATCTCAAAATTGATCGTTCTTTTATTAACGGACTAACCGCCGATCCCAAAGTTGCCCATATTATTCAAGCTATAGTTACCTTGGGACAATCTTTAGGATTAAAAGTAATTGCTGAAGGTGTAGAACAGCTATCAGAATTAGAGTTTTTACGCTCAATTAACTGTGATGAAATCCAAGGATATCTTTTATATCGTCCATTGTCTCTCGATCAAGCTACAGAAGTTTTGAAAAATGAGCAGACATAGGGTTGCTAAGAAGATCAAAGCCTTTAAGTTTAACCCCGACACAAAATTTATAATTGTTCATGATCAAGATTCCCATAATTGTAAAAAACTCAAATCAGAACTTTTAGAAATTTGTCAAAATGCAGGGAACAAAAATATACTGATACGGATAATATGTCATGAACTAGAATCTTGGTTTTTAGGTGATTTAGTTGCAGTGGAAAAAGCATACAGACTAAAACCCGAAAGTTTGAGTCAACAACAAAATAAAACAAAGTTTCGTAACCCCGATCAACTCAACTCCGCGAAAGAAGAACTCAGAAAGTTAGTTCCAGAATATTACCCCGGTACTCATTCTAGGATGATCGCGCCCTATTTATCCTTGACTGAAAACAAATCTCGTAGTTTTCAAGTTTTTCTCAATGGCATCAATAAAATTCTCAACTAAGTAGGTAGGCGAAAATAAATAGAACTATGTTAAGTAAGTTAACAGATTCTGAAATTGGCTCGTAGTTAGGGCTTTAGCCCTACTTTCAGGTCTAAAGACCTTACTACAAACCTTTAATTATTTACGTTACTCTACTTAGAATAACATGATCCAATCCGAACTAGGCTAGTGTCAAAAAATCTTTGCGCGAGTCGTATCAAAATTACTCGACATCATCAGCAAATTTGATGACGCTATTGGTAAGCTTGAGGAGGAAGAATAAAACATTTTTCAAAGCAGGCGATCGCCAAATCAGTTTGATACTTGCTCTAAATACCAATTCTCTAAAATCAAGGTAACAGATATAAATTGCAAAAGTGCTGCTGCATCCGAGTTTTTTAATTGGAATTACTAAATGCGATCGCCTGTTGCATTCCTGCACTGACACTGTGATTATTATCTTTAGTCTCAATTACCTCAATTACTGTCTCAACGACAACAGCTATATATTTAACGTTAAATTAGCTACTAAAATTTTTGATATTATCCTTCCACTATTGATGAATGCGTTAGCATAGCCCACCGCAGGCATCGCCATAATTTACTGTTAATGGGTCTAAAGACGGGTGGGAATAATTTAGTTCTAACCCTGTCTTTCGTGACAGAGGAGGTGGCGAAGTAACAGAAAACGAATTGAGTTTTAAAAATCACTACTGCTTGAATTTTTTGTACGATATCCTTGGTTGGGATGAGTAAGTTTATCAGGGTATCGTAGTTCCAGTTGACCTTGCTTTTGCATCCTGCTCAGGTAGCCTAGCCTTAACGTATGGTAAGAGCGGCCTAATAATTCTTGAAGTTGTTTCTGGTTCAAAAATCTGTCCTGGCAAAGCTCTAAGATTGTTGCTTCCATAATATTTGTTGATACCTTGCTCTTATTTCTAACATCTGTTGCAATCGCCATTAGTGCTTGCCAATCATCGGAGCTTGACTCCAAATCATCGGAGCTTGACTCCAAATCATCGGAGCTTGATTCCAAATCATCGGAGCTTGATTCCAAATCATCGGAGCTATTCTCATTAGGTACTGAATTTAAAAACAAATTATCTGCATTCGTTTGTTCAACTAATCTATAGTTTTGAGCCACTAATTCAACTTCAGCATCTGGTTGTTCTCCAGGAAAAAAGTAAAACGTGCCACGAGTAGCACCGGCAGATTCTAGAAAGCCATCTTTGACAAGCCCACACAAAGCCCTTGTTAAGTCGTGCGGATGAGTTTTTGTCATAGACTTAAGCCGGGCATGAGTGACTTTTCCCTCAATCGCTACTGTAGCTAAAGCAAGTTGCTGGTCGTAAGACAACTCTCGAAATGAAGAGCCAAATCGCTCATCAAGCTCTTTAAGAGTTTCTTCCGGTAGCAAGTTAACCATTAACATTCCCAATATCGTTTGTTCTGGTTCTACTTTGTCGAACAGAACTGGTACTCGCCAGTGTTGTCGCTTCCAGTTAAGGTAAATTTGAGGAATACCCGACCCTGCTTGTTCGCCAACTCCTACGAATTGAAACATTTTTTGTAATTTGCGATTCCGGCAGTCACTGTTACCACCCCGCAAAGCATCCTCTAATGGCAGGCGCATAATACCAGGATTGCGAAATAAAAACATATCAGGTCGCTTGGTAATCTGAATTGCTAATCTTCCTGTATAATCTGCATGAATTATTGTATTAATTAATGCTTCACGTAAGGCTTCGTGTACTGGTGTTTCGTCTACTCTTGTTGTACCCTGAAGCTTAAAGGGTACTTTGAGGTCTGAGAAAAGTTTTTGAATTACCTGGCGATAGAAGTCATAAAGGTTTCCTGACCATGTTCCATCCGTAGTAACGCGATCTATCCAGCGAGTATCAGTTGTTTGTTCTAGACGCTCTTGGTAATCAACCACATAATTAGGTACAACTTCAAGAATGGATGGAAGCTTACCAAACATCAATAACCCAGCTAGTGTTAGTCCCTCAGTACGAGTTTGCCTATCTTGTACCCAACCACCGATAGACCGTAGAAATTCTTTATCATCTAAATCCAGCCAAGGATGATCGAGTTTGGTAGCTTTGAAATGATTTCGATAAGCTTTGAATGTGTTCTGATCAAGATCAGCAAAACCGTAATTTTCCAGTAATCGCGCATCTCGGACTTCTTCAACCTGCTCGGCTAACATCCGTTTAACAGTTTCCTGATCACAAAGGTAATCTCCTTCGTAATTCCTTCGATAAGTACCTGTTAAAGGATTTTGACCTACATAGACTGGACGTTGTGACCGCCTTGCTCTTGGTACTTGGATGCGAATTACCTGCTTACCTTGTACATCAATCACTTCTACCATTTTATCAGTAAGCAAGTTAATACTAACTCTTTGATTATTGTTCAAACCATCCCACAGGCTTTTGAGAACACGCTCTGGAATAACAATACCTGTAGCGTTAAATTTTCCTTTGGGTTTTTCTTCTATTCCCAAAAAAATAACGCCCCCGTCGGCGTTAGCCATTGCGGAATAAGACTCAAAGAAACTTTTAGGTAGTTCACCTTGTCCGTCTCTGCCTGTTGCCTGTTTGGCTTCAACATCATAGCCTTCTGCTAGTTCTTCGATGTCCAATCTTGATAAGCTCACCATCAAAATATACTCACACCACTTACGCAAGGATCTATTAATTATTTTAACACTAGGGTATTAAAAGTCCTGTCAATTCTTGTACGTTAATTAGTTGTATAAATCATTCCTATAGATATTCTTCCGCTTTCCAAAGGAATCACCGTTTGTCCTTGACAAAGTGTCTTTAGTACCTTTTGCTTGTCGAATTTTGCTAATAAATAGTTTTATTCTCCTGCTGCCAGTGAGCTTCATTTGTAAGCTGTTATAGTTTTACTTATTAGCTTCAAAAACTAAACCCATAACTTTGCCGAATTAAAGCCTAAGCTTACAGCAAAATTATGGGTAAAGTTACGCTATTTTCTTGTAACAAAAAAACGGTTAATGGGCATGGGCAGTACCAGACTCGAACTGATGACATCCTGCTTGTAAGGCA